>NZ_JBHXTO010000004.1:18527-179228 GCF_042677425.1 Streptomyces sp. NPDC127119
TCGCTGTGGATTTTGTCTCCGGGATCGGTCGGGAGCGCTTTGTTTTGAAGGTGGGGTTTCTCGACTTCTTGACTTTAATTCCCCGCCCCCCGGCATGCCGTGCAATGTCGTGATCCATGACCCGGTTTCGCCGGGACGGGCCTCAGAGCTGCAGCTTGAACCCGACGTGCGACGCCGTGAAGCCGAGACGCTCGTAGAACCGGTGAGCATCCGTCCGGGTGGCGTCCGACGTCAGCTGTACCAACTGGCAGCCCTCGCTCCGGGAGCGGTCCACGGCCCATTCGATGAAGCGGGTGCCCAGACCACTGCCCCGCTCGTCGGCATGGACGCGTACGGCTTCGATGATCGAGCGGGTCGCTCCCTTGCGGGACAGCCCGGGAACGATCGTCAGCTGAAGTGTGCCGACGACCCGGCCCTCCCGCACAGCGACGACCACGTGCTGGTTGGGATCTTTGCTGAGACGTTCCAGCGCGGCCAGGTACGGCGTCAGGTCGTCCGGTGACTCACGCTGCGAGCCCAGCGGGTCGTCGGCGAGCATCCCGACGATCGCGGGGATGTCGTCGGCGACCGCGGGGCGTATCTCAAGATCTCCCATGGCGTCAGCCTATGCAGAGCGAGAACGGCGCAGCCGCGTCCGTGGTGGGCCTGCCTACGCGGGCGCGGGCAGGCTCGCCGACTCCACGACGCGGACCAGCGGGGCCAGCTCGGGGCTCCTGGCGGCCTCGTCCAGCGCTTCCCGCAGGGCCGCGTCGTTGGTGGGCCGGGCCTCCTCCAGAAGCGTGAGCCCCGCCTCGCTGACGTTCGTGTAGATGCCGCGGCGGTCGGTGGGGCACAGGTAGCGGGAGAGCAGGCCCCGGTCCTCCAGCCGGGTCACCAGCCGGGTGGTGGCGCTCTGGCTGAGGACGACCGCGTCGGCGACCTGCTTCATCTGCAGATGGCCGCCGTCGCCGTCGTGCTGGCGGCTGAGGACGTCGAGGAGCGAGTACTCGCGCACGCTCAGACCGTGCCGCGTCTGCAGGGCTCGTTCGATGTGCGCCTCGATCCTCCCGTGCAGCAGAGAGAGGGCGCACCAGCCCTGGGCGAGAGCGGTGAGCGCGGGGTCCGTCGCTGTCATGGCATTTCCTCCGTCCCGGAGTGGCTGACACCAGGATAGGGCACGACCGCAATATCCTGCGCTTGCACTTAACCCGCGTCTGCAACTATTGTGAACGCACGTAAGGCGCTCCTGCAATCTTCTGGGAAGGTCGTCCCCCATGCCTCTCGCGCTTCTGGCCCTCGCGATCGGGGCCTTCGGAATCGGAACCACCGAATTCGTGATCATGGGCTTGCTGCCCGAGGTCGCCGGCGACTTCGGTGTCTCCATCCCCACCGCGGGTTTCCTCGTGACCGGCTACGCGCTCGGAGTCATGTTCGGCGCGCCCCTCATGACCGTGCTCGGCACCAAGATCTCCCGCAAGCGGATGCTGATGCTGCTGATGGGGCTCTTCATCGTCGGCAACCTGATCTCCGCGGTCGCCCCCACCTTCACCGTCATGCTGATCGGACGCGTGATCGCCTCGCTCGCGCACGGTGCCTTCTTCGGCATCGGCTCGGTCGTCGCCGCCGACCTGGTCGCGCCGGACAAGAAGGCCGGCGCCATCGCGATGATGTTCACCGGTCTGACCGTCGCCAACGTCGTCGGCGTACCGCTGGGCACCCTCATCGGGCAGTCCGCCGGCTGGCGCGTGACCTTCACGGTCGTCGCCGCGCTGGGCGTCCTCGGCCTGGCCGGCATCGCCAGGCTGGTACCCGACATGCCCAAGCCCGAAGGCGTGCACCTGCGGCACGAACTGGCCGCCTTCAAGAACGTCCAGGTCCTGCTCGCCATGGCGATGACCGTGCTCGGCTTCGGCGGAGTCTTCGCGGCGATCACCTACATCGCGCCGATGATGACCAACGTCACCGGTTACGCCGACGGCTCCGTCACCTGGCTGCTCGTCCTCTTCGGCCTCGGCATGGTCGGCGGCAACCTCGTCGGCGGCAGGTTCGCCGACCGCGCCCTGATGCCGATGCTGTACGTGTCACTGGGCGCCCTCGCGGTCGTACTCGCCCTGTTCACCCTCACCGCGCACAACAAGATCGCTGCGGCCGTGACCATCACGCTGATCGGAGCCCTCGGGTTCGCCACCGTTCCGCCGCTGCAGAAGCGGGTGCTCGACCAGGCGCACGGCGCCCCGACCCTCGCCTCCGCCGTGAACATCGGTGCCTTCAACCTCGGCAACGCCCTCTCGGCCTGGCTCGGTGGCGTCGTGATCGCGGCTGGCCTGGGCTACACCGCCCCCAACTGGGTCGGCGCCGTCCTGGCCGCCGCCGCCCTGCTGCTTGCGGTCCTCTCGGCCGCACTGGAGCGCCGCGCCGACCCGGCCGACTCCGCCGCCCCGGTCGTCGCCGTGAAGGCGGAACAGGCGCACTCCGTGCAGCAGCAGGCCGTCGCCCACAACTGAGCGTCGGCCGCACCCCCCCCCCGCACCGCACCGTCTCGCAAGGAGAAACCCCTCATGAGCACCACCATCGTCACCCCGCTGACCATCCAGGACGCCGAGGCGCTCGTCACGGCCGCCCGTCGTGCCGCCGAAGCCGCGGACGTCAAGGTCAGCGTCACGGTCCTCGACGCGGGCGGCCACCTGCTCGCCTTCCGGCGGGACGACCGGGCGGTCCTGATCTCGGGCGAGACCAGCACCCGCAAGGCCTACACGGCGCTGCAGCTCGGCACTCCCACCGCGGATCTCGTCGAGGCGGTCCAGCCCGGAGGGCTCTTCCACACCCTGCCGACCGCGCTCGACCGCCCGCTCCTGTTCATCGCCGGCGGTGTGCCGGTCCACCGCGACGGCCGCCTGATCGGCGCCATCGGCGTCGGTGGCGGCGCCCCGGAGCAGGACCACGGCTTCGCCACCGCGGCGCTGCGGACCCTCGCCTAGAAGGGCAGGCGCCCGAATCGCCCCGTACCGACGAACCGCTCGCTCATCCCAGAGCGGGCGGTTCGCGCGGTTCAGTCCGTGTCGCCGGGTTCAGCCCGCGGCCACGGTGAGCGGAGCGAACCGCCGCGTCCAGTCGCCGGGCAACTCCCCGATGCCGTACGTCATGACCGCGTTGAAACTCAGGGAGGCGAGCCCGCGCTCCTTGACCCACGCCAGCAGTTCCTCATGGCGTACATCGATGTCCGTGCGCAGGGGACGGTCGGTACGCGAGGCCAGCGAGGCGATGAGCGCCTTCGCCGTCTCGGTGTCCCGGGCGATCAGCGGGCCCACGACATGGCTGTCCATGTTGGGCCAGGCGGCCGCGTACCCGATGATCCGGCCGTCCTCCTCGGCGACGCGCAGTTGGTCGGAGAAAGCGGGCAGCCGCGTGATCATGTGGGTCCGGTCCGTGCCGAAGACCTCCTCGTCGAGGCGGAGGATCGTGACGAGATCCTCGGCCGTGGCCGCGCGCGTGGCCACCTCGGGCTCCGGTCCCACAGGATTGAAGCGGCCACGGACCATCTCGGCACGCCCGATGGTCTTGAAGCCCAGTTCCTCGTACAGAGGGCGCCCGTACGGCGTCGCGTGCAGGGTCACCGGGGTGGTCCCCAGCTCGGCCACGACATGGCGCATAAAGCGGCGCCCGATGCCCTGGCGGGCGTACCGCTCGGCGACCAGCACCATGCCGATGGCTGTCAGATCCGGCTGTTCCCGGGGCCCGTAAGCGGTCACGACACAGGCGGCGACAAGGCCTCCGCCGGGGTCGTCGATGCCGTAGCCCGTGCTGGCCGCGAGCAGCAGACCCCACTTGTGTTCCTCGCGGGGCCAGTTCCGGTTCTCGGAGAGGTCGGCGCAGGCGGAGAGATCGCGAGGCGTCAGACGGCGGATGGGCAGAGCGGCGGCGGAAGGAGTCGGCACGCAGGTCAGGCTGTCCGACGGGCGGCTTCCGCGTCCACCGGTTTGCGGGCGGCCGTACGCATCCTTTGCCCACGCCGGGTCAGCCCCCAGGGCTTGAGGAGCGAGATCACCGTCATGAAGAGATACGCGCACAGCGAGACGATCGGTCCGAACAGGACGTCACCGGGGTCGGGCAGCGGCCCTCCGTCCGACACCGCGGCGACCGCGGTGTCGACCCCGGGGCGCAGGGCGAGAACGGTGGCCGTGGCAGTGGCCAGAGTCAGCCAGAACTTCGTGTAGACCCACCGGTGCTTCGCCAGCCCCCACGGCGTGCCCAGGGACAGCACCAGGCCGGTGAGGAACGTGAGAAACGCGAGGGGGAGCAGAAGCCAGTCGGCAAAGGTCTTCATGGCGCGGACAGAGGCTTCCACGGTCATCGCGGACCCGGTGGTGGTCGCGGTGATTCCCAGGGCGAGCAGCCCGAGCGTGAGCCCGAGCCAGCACGCGGACGCGGCTACATGGACGACGAGGTTGGCCCGGCGCGCGGGGCGGCTTAGTTTCACGTGAAACACCGTGCTGGGCGCGAGCGGCTATGACATCTGACGGCGGGAGTAACCCCGCGTACTAGCCTCGGCGTACGCCCTGTGAATTGGCTTGCGCCGCCCGGGAATTGAAAGAATTGGTGAGACGTCCACCACGCAATTCCTGACGTAAGGAAGCGGGGACTTGTGCGTCGGACCGCGGCCGGTATGGTCGACTCCGGTTCGTGTCCGACAAGGTGTCCGCACATCATGTCGGGGCGATCGCAGGGCAATACAGCCTAACGGGACAGAAAGATCGAAGACCCGCATTTCCGGTTACGCGACCGGCTGGTGGTATTGGGTGGGATGCTGACGTGGCTGTAGTGCGGCCAATGTCACATTCTCGGCTCACTTGTCCCCAGTGTGCGATGACGCGGTCCACTATGGGCGCATTGGCCGACAGGACGGAACGGGGCGAAGTAAGCAGTCTGCGGGGGGAAAGCAGGCATCTTCCGATCGAGGAGGTGCGCAGACCGACCGAAAGATGTTCGAGGCGAGGCACAGCATGGACGCTCCGACCACCACGTCGGCCGACAACGGCACTTCAGGGGGTGGCGGCGGAGGCGGCTGGTTCACACCGCACACGCCACCGGACCCGCCCGCGGGCGGCGAGCAGGGGGCGACCGAGGGGCGGCGCCTGGCCGCGTTGCGGCCCGTCCGCAGGTCCGCGACGGGAGAGGGCGACGCGACACCGCGGCGAATACCCCCGAAGGCGGAGCCCGGACCGGGCCCGGATCGAACCGACGCCGGCCGAATCGATGCCGCCCGAACCGACGCCGGCCGAATCGATGCCGCCCGAACCGGCCCCGGCCCCGACCTCGGCCCGGGCCCTGGCTCCGGCCGCGAAGGCGCCCCCGGCGGGAGCGAAGGCCCAGCTCGTGCCGTCGCGTCGGTGCCGCCGCAGGCGACACGCGAGGCGACACCCCTCGCGGTGACGCACAACGGCCCTCCCCCTCCGCCGAATCCGGGCCTTGAACATCCGGGCCTTGAACATCCTGACCACGAGCACGCCGTCCTCGGCCGACGGCCCCCTCACTTCGCGGCCCCCACACCAGCCGCCCCCACTCCGGTCCAGGCCCCCACAGCAGCCCCCACAGCGGCCTCCGCGCCCGCCCCCGACTCCGTGCCCGCGCCCGTGCAAGCCCCCGCGAGGCCCGCTTCCCCCGACGCCGTCCTCATCCGCCGCACCATGGCCGAGGTGGCGCCCGTCGCCGACAAGGTCACCTCGTACTTCTACGCGCTGCTCTTCGTCCGCCATCCCGACCTGCGCCCCCTGTTCCCGGCCGCGATGGACACCCAGCGGGACCGGCTGCTCAAGGCCCTGCTGACAGCGGCCGAACACATCGACAACACCGAGGTCCTGGTCTCGTATCTGCAGAACCTCGGCCGCGGCCACCGCAAGTACGGCACACGCCCCGAGCACTACCCCGCCGTCGGGGAGTGCCTCCTCGGCGCGCTCAGCCGGTTCGCCCGGACGGTCTGGGACGGGGAGACCGAGGCGGCCTGGGTCAGGGCGTACACGAAGATCTCCCAGGTCATGATCGACGCCGCCGCGGCGGACGAACTGCGCGCGCCGGCCTGGTGGTACGCCGAGGTGATCTCGCACGATCTGAGGACCCCGGACGTCGCTGTCGTCACGGTCCGCCCCGATCAGCCGTACCCCTTCCTCGCCGGCCAGTACGCGAGCCTGGAGACCCCGTGGTGGCCCCGCGTCTGGCGGCACTACTCGTTCGCCTCCGCGCCCCGCTCGGACGGCCTGCTGTCGTTCCACGTGAAGGCGGTTCCGGCGGGCTGGGTCTCCAGCGCGCTGGTGCACCGGGCCCGCCCCGGCGACATCGTCAGGCTCGGACCGCCCGCGGGCTCGATGACCGTCGACCACACCACCGACAGCGGACTGCTCTGCCTGGGCGGCGGCACCGGCATCGCGCCGATCAAGGCACTGGTCGAGGACGTCGCCGAGCACGGGCAGAGGCGCCCGGTCGAGGTCTTCTACGGGGCCCGCACCGATCACGACCTGTACGACATCGACACCATGCTCCGGCTCCAGCAGAGCCACTCATGGCTCTCGGTGCGTCCCATCGTCGACCAGCAGGCACATCTCCAACTGCCCGACGCGGTCCGCGAATACGGCCCGTGGAACGAGTACGACGCCTATCTCTCGGGTCCGCCCGGCATGATCCGCAACGGCGTGGACGCACTCCGGGACATCGGTATCCCGTCGGCACGGATCCGTCACGACGCGGTGGAGGACCTGGTAGCCGCACGCGACTGACACCGGTCCGGACGGGACCCGTCGGGACCCGTCGGAACCCGACGGGGCCGGACCCAGGCCCAGGCCCCGGCTCGCGTCAGCGGGGCATCCAGAGGGCAACCAGCGGGATTGCCCGCTGGGCGTCAGCCCAAGTCGGGTGCCTGCATCGCCCGTACGCCCTCGATGTTCCCGTCGAGATAGTGCCGCAGCGACAGCGGTACGAGGTGGACGGAGGCGATGCCCACGCGCGTGAAGGGGATGCGCACGATCTCGTAGTCGCCGCAGGGCTCTTCGATCTCGGGGCCATGGCGGAGCGAGGGATCCATGGATTCCAGGTGGCAGACGAAGAAGTGCTGCACCTTCACCCCGGTCGAGCTGCTGTCCTCGCCGATGTGCTCGACGGTGTCGACGAAGCACGGCACGACATCGGTGATCTTGGCGCCGAGTTCCTCGTGCACTTCACGGTGGAGCGCGTCGACGACGGTCGTGTCCTCGGGCTCGACGCCGCCGCCGGGCGTCAGCCAGTAGGGATCGACGCCGGGTTTGGTCCGCTTGATCAAGATCAAGTCGTCGCCGTCCAGCAGGACGGCCCGGGCGGTGCGCTTGACCACGGGTCGGTCGGTCATGGGAGGAATGTGGCCCGGTTGGTTCCACGTGAAACATCGCCGCCCGGACCAGGCGGCGCTTCTGCGTCACGACCAGCCGGTAGCGGCACGCATCAGCCACTCGTGAGCCCGCGCGATATGCGGCATGGCCAATGTGCCGGTCCGTACGACCAGGAAGTATGTACGAAGGGGCGGGACCGTCGGTTCGCTCAGCGCCACCACGTCGCCCCGCTCAAGAGCCGGTCCGCACAGATAGCGCGGCAGGACCGCGAGTCCCGCGCCGGTGGTGGCGCAGGCGAGCACGGCCCGAAGGTCGGGAACGATGACGGTGCCCGACGCGGCGGGCAGGGAGTCGAAGACGGAAGCCCAGTAGCGGGCGATGAACGGCAGCGACTCGTGCACCTCGACCACGGGCAGGTTCTCCAGGGCCGGCGCGCCCTGGAGCCGTAACGTGTCGGAGTCGATACGGGCGATCCAGCGCGGGGCGGCGACCAGCATGTGCTCCTCGTCGCAGAGCGGAGTCGCGGTGAGCAGGGAGCCCCGCGGGCGTGCCGTGCTGATGGCCAGATCGTGATGCCCGGCAGCGAGCCCTTCCAGCGTTTCCTCCGCATTGCCGAAGGAGGCCCGCAGCGCGAAGCCGTGGCCGTCGTCGCCGATCAGCTCGGTGAGTGCGGGCAGCGCGCGCTCGGCGGTGAACTCCGGTGGCCCGGCGAGATGGAGGGTGCGTACGGAGGAGTCCGCGTCGAGGCCGGTCTCGGTGATCTCCACGAGGGCGTCGAGATGCGGGGCGGCCTTGTGGGCGAGTTCGTCCCCGATGGTGGTGGGGGTCACCCCGCGGGCCTGGCGCAGGAACAGGGGGCGTCCCAGCTGCCGTTCCAGCGTGCGGATCTGTGAGGTGACGGCCGGCTGGGAGAGGCCGAGCAGGGCGGCGGCGCGGGTGAAGGAGCCGGCCCGATGCACGGTCACAAAGGTCCGCAGCAGGGCCAGATCCATGGCTTCCCTTCGATCTCCAGCGTGCCGGAAGCCCCCAACTATAAATAAGTCGATAGCCCCCTGTCGCTACCGTGATTGGACACTGACACAGAGTCAACTAGCCTTGTTCGCGCGGTTCTTAGCGCAGAGAACCGGGGCGGTCCGAGCCACGAGGGGGGAGGCTCGGACCGTCCGTTGTGCGTAGTGCCGCTACTGGCCGGTCACTCAGCAGGGGCTCACTTCGCGGACGCGTCGAGCGCCCGCCGGACATCGGCCACCAGATCCTCCGGGTCCTCGGCGCCGACCGAGAAACGGATGAAGCCCTCCGGGACCGCGTCGCCGCCCCAGCGCCCGCGCCGCTCGGCGGTCGACCGCACCCCGCCGAAGCTCGTCGCGTCGTCCACGAGCCGCAGCGCGTCGAGGAAACGGTCGGCACGCGCGCGCGTGGGCAGGGTGAACGACACCACGCACCCGAAGCGCCGCATCTGCTGCGAGGCGATCGTGTGCGAAGGGTCGTCGGGCAGTCCGGGATAACGGACCCCGAGCTCCTCGGGCCAGTCCCGCAGTGTCTCGGCGATCACCTGGGCGCTCGCGTTCTGCCGGTCCACGCGCATCTGCAGCGTGGCGAGCGATCGGTGCGCGAGCCATGCCTCCATGGGACCCGGGATCGCCCCGACGATCTTGCGCCAGCGCCGTACGGAGGCCATCGCCGCGGCGTCGACGCCCGTGACGTACCCCAGGAGGACGTCTCCGTGCCCCGTGAGCTGCTTGGTGCCACTGGCCACGGAGAAGTCGGCGCCCAGCTCCAGCGGCCGCTGTCCGAGCGGCGTCGCCAGGGTGTTGTCGACGGCGACGAGCGTGCCGCGCGCATGGGCGGCCTCGACGAGCCGTCGCACGTCGCACACGTCGAGACCCGGGTTCGACGGGGTCTCGATCCACAGCAGCTTCGCTCCGTCGAGGACGTCGAGCTGGGCGTCGCCGCCGGTCGGCGCCGTGCGCACCTCGATGCCGTACGCCTCCAGCTGTCCGCGTACGAGCGGCAGGACCTGGTAGCCGTCGTCGGGCAGCACGACCGTGTCGCCGGCGCTCAGCTGGGAGAACAGGACGGCCGAGATGGCGGCCATGCCGGAGGCGAAGACCAGCGTCTCGACGCCGTCCCGGCCCGGAGCCTCCAGCTCGCCGATGGCGCGCTCCAGGTGGGTCCAGGTCGGGTTCTCGTCGCGTCCGTAGGTGTAGGCGCCGGTGGGCTCGCCCGGCAGATGGAAATGGGCGGCGAAGACCGGGCCGGGGAGGGTCGGCTCGTGCTTGACCGGCTCGGGCAGCCCCGCCCGCACGGTACGTGTGCCGTCACCCACTCCCTCGGAACCCGCTTCCTCGAAAGAATTCGTCATGCCGCCTGTTCCTCCACTTGCTCGCGTACAGCGGCGAGCAGTCCGGTGCTCGCCGCCTCCACCATCTCAAGACACTCCTCGAAACCGTCCATCCCCCCGTAATAGGGATCAGGTACGTCGAGATCGGCGCCGGCGGCGGTGTCGTACGAGCGCAGCAGCCGGACCTTCCCGGCGTCGGCCGGGGTCGGCGCGAGGTGGCGCAGGGCTTTGAGGTGGCCGGAGTCGAGGGCTATCACCAGGTCGAGCCGGGAGAACCAGTCGGGCCGGAACCGGCGGGCCGCATGGCCGCTGCCGTAGCCGTTCACCTCCAGCACGGAGACGGTGCGCGGGTCGGCGCCGTCACCCTCGTGCCAGCCGTCGGTACCCGCGCTGTCCACCTCGACCAGACCGTCGAGGCCCGCCTCGGCCACCCGTGCGCGGAAGACGGATTCGGCCATCGGGGAGCGGCATATGTTGCCGGTGCATACGAAGCACACGCGATAGGGCATCGGGGTCGCTCAGTCCTCGTCGGGAAGGACGACGTTCAGGGCCCAGGAGACGACCGAGATGATCAGGCCGCCCAGGACGGCGGTCCAGAAACCGTCGACGTGGAAGCTCAGGTCGAGCTTGTCCGCCAGCCACGAGGTGAGCAGCAGCATCAGGGCGTTGACCACCAGCGTGATCAGGCCGAGCGTGAGGATGAACAGCGGGAAGGTGAGGACCTTCACGACCGGCTTGACCAGGAAGTTCACCAGTCCGAACAGCAGCGCTACGAGCAGCAGCGTGCCGATCTCCTTGCCCTTGCTGTCACCGCTCAGGGTGATCTTGTCGAGCAGCCACACCGCCACTGCCAGGGCGCCCGCGTTGGCGATCGTCTTGACTACGAAATTCTTCATGTGTGTGATCGTGACAGAAGAGATCGGATACGAGCAGCGGGGCAAGGGCGGACCAGAGCGATGAAGGCATTCCGGCTGGACGAACTGGAGGCGGAGCGCGCCGCCAACGACGGCGCGTACCTCCAGTTCCTGCGCGAGAAGAACATGTCGGTCGGCCTGTACGCGCTGGACGCGGGCGCGCAGGACCCGCAGCAGCCCCACAGCCAGGACGAGGTGTACCTCGTCGTGAGCGGCCGTGCCGCGATCACGGTCGGCATGGAGACGACCCAGGTGGCGCGCGGCAGCGTCGTGTACGTACCCGCGGGGGTGGCGCACAAGTTCCACCACATCAGCGAGGATCTGCGGGTCGTCGTGGTCTTCTCTCCGCCGGAGAGCTGACGTCCGCCTCAGGGTTCCCTAGGGGAACGCTCAGGGGCAGACAAGGGGTGCGAGGCCCCCGCCGGCACCCCTGCCGCGCCTAGCATCGAGGCAGGACATTCGTGGCCCGCCGGCACGGCGGGGACGATCAGGGACAGCCCTCGGAAACGGGCAGAGAGACAAGGAACAAGGGCGATGCGAGAGATCTTCGCGGGGATGCCGTGGTGGGTTAAGTGGGTCGCGGTGCCGGTCATCGCTCTGGTCGTGTTCGGCGGCCTGATAGCCAGTGTCGTCGGATTCGTGATCGGCCTGCTCTTCAAGCTGCTGCTCTTCGTGGCACTGGTCGGCGGACTGGTCTACGTCGTACGGAAGTTCATGTCGGGCTCCTCGTCGAGGAGCGACTGGTAGTCGGGTGGCGCGGGGGACAGATGATCCGCCGGGCCCCGCCGTCGGGCAGGCCCTCACCGCTGCAGGGAGCCGTCGGTTCCCTCGGGTGGGGGAAGTTTTCGAGGCATGTCGTCGGCGATCGGTGGCAGACGGTTAAAGTCCGGAACTCGCCGCGGCGTTGATCCTCGTGAGCGGCGTTTCGAACCCTCCCGTGTCACCCTCGCACGGGCGGCCCCCTCGCGCTTCGGGAGTGACCTTTGGCCACGGTGGACACCGCACCCGCAGGACCGAAGGTTTCGGCCTCCGAGCCGCATCCCACGACCCTCATCGGTTCGGTGCGGCGGGCGATGCGTCTTCTGGAGTCCGTCGCGCGTCATGAGCACGGAGCGCCCGCGAAGCTGCTGGCCCGCGAGGCCGGACTCGCTCTCCCCACGGCGTACCACCTGCTGCGCACTCTGGTGCACGAGGGATATCTGCGCCGCGAGAAGGGGTTGTTCTTCCTCGGCGAGGCGGCCGAGCGGCTGAGCCGCAGCGGAGCCCAGCAGAAACGTCGCAGCACCATCGCCGACGCCCTGGGAAGCTGGCGCGATTCGATCGGTGCGCCCGTCTACTACGCGGTCTACCGCGGCGGGGAGATCGAGGTCGAGTGCGTCGCCGACACCCCGGGCAATCCCGCGGTCGCGGAGTGGGCGGACTTCAGGGAAACGGGGCACGCGCACGCGATCGGCCAGTGTCTGCTGTCCCAGCTCGACAGGGAAGGGCGCAGGAACCACCTCGACCGCTATCCCGTGCGATCCGTCACGCCGTACACGGTGCGTGACGATCAGACCATGATTCGCCGTCTCGAATCGACCGGACGCATGCAGCCGGTGATCGAACGTCAGGAGTACGCGCTGGGCACGGTCTGCGCCGCGATCCCGCTCACACTGGGCAGCACGGCCGCCACGGTGGCCATCTCCATGCCGTCCCACCAGGCAGAACGGCTGCTGCCCGCAGCACGGCGACTGCAGGGTGAGATCGACACGCTGCTGGGGACACTCGCGGTCTCTATCAGCATCTGAAAACTCACTCCTTGTGATCTGGTGTACACGTTAAGCAAGATGCCAGAAGTGTTTGGGTGGACGATTCCCGGCCATGGACGGCAAACGACGGGGTAGGCGATGCGCGAGTCGGTAGTACAGGCAGAGGTCATGATGAGCTTCGTCGTCTTGGAGGAGCTCTCCTTCCGCATTCCGGTGGAGCTGCGTTACGAGACCTGTGATCCCTATGCCGTGCGTCTGACCTTCCACCTGCCCGGCGACGCTCCGGTGACCTGGGCCTTCGGCCGGGAGTTGCTGATCGACGGGGTGGGCCGACCGTGCGGGGACGGAGACGTGCACATCACTCCCTCGGACTCCGAGGGCTTCGGCGATGTGCTGATCCGGCTCCAGGTGGGCGTCGACCAGGCCCTGTTCCGGTGCGGTACGGCGCCGCTGCTGGCGTTCCTCGACCGTACGGACCGGCTGGTCCCGCTGGGTCAGGAGCGCTCCCTCGCCGACTTCGACACCCATCTGGACGAGGCCCTGGACCGCATCCTGGCGGAGGAGCAGAGCACGGGGTGACGCGGGGCGGGCTCAGTGCTTGCGGCGACGGCCGCTTCCACCGCGCAGCGGCGCCTTCGAGCCCGACTGGGCCTGCGGCTGAGGCTGTTGTGGCTGCGGCTGCTGGGCCGGGGCGGCGTCACCCGGGCGGTCGGCCGAGACCACCAGGGCCGCGAGAGCCGTGGTGACCGGAACCGAGGCGACCAGCCCGATCGAGCCGACGAGGGTGCGGACGATCTCCGCGGCCACCAGTTCACTGTTGGCCACGGTCCCCACGCTGCTCTGCGCGATGGAGAAGAGCAGCAGCAGAGGCAGCGCCGCGCCGGCGTAGGCGAGGACGAGCGTGTTGACGACGGACGCGATGTGGTCGCGGCCGATGCGGATGCCCGCGCGGTACAGCCCGCGCCAGCCCATCGTCGGGTTGGCCTCGTGCAGCTCCCAGACCGCCGACGTCTGCGTCACCGTGACGTCGTCGAGCACGCCGAGCGAACCGATGATGACACCCGCGAGCAGCAGACCGCTCATGTCGATGGACGGGTAGAGACCGTGGATCAGGCCGGTGTTGTCATCGGTGTTGCCGGTCAGCGCGGCCCAGTCGATGAACAGTGAGCCGAGCAGTCCGATCAGCACCAGGGACAGCAGGGTGCCCAGTACGGCGACCGATGTCCGGGCCGAGAGACCGTGGCACATGTAGAGCGCGATCAGCATGATGGCGCTGGCCCCGACCACCGCCACGACCAGCGGATTCGATCCCTGAAGGATCGCGGGCAGGATGAAGAACGTCAGGATCAGGAAGCTGACGGCCAGGGCGATCAGTGCCATGACACCGCGCATCCGGCCCACCACGACCACGGCGAGGGCGAAGATGCCGGCGAGCAGCGCCATGGGGAGTTTTCGGTTCACATCGGTGACCGAGTACTGGAGTTCCTTGGGGGCGTCGGGCGCGTACGCCACGATCACCTCCTGGCCCTGCTCCAACTGCCGTGAGGAGTCCGGCTGGACGATCTCCGTGAAGGTACGGCCCTTGTCCTTGCCGGAGTCGACCCGGATCGTCGCCTTCTTGCAGGTGCCCGAGTCCTGCTGCTGAGCCGATGAGCCCTCGGCCGTCGAGGTGTCGCCGGTCGGAGTCCCGCCCGAGGCGTTCACGGACTTGCAGTCGACCTTGTCGACCTTGGTCACGCTGGCCTGCTGGGTCTGCCGGTCGAAGCCGACGCCCGTGCGCTCATGACCGGGGGCACCGCCGGGCCAGAGCACCGCGAGACCGACAACGACCGCCGCGGCGAAAGGAATCAGCACCGCCGCGATGATCTTGCGCAGATGCATGGAGACCGGAGCCGCGGGGCCATGACTGTGCGAGTGGCCGTGCCCGCCACCGACAGGACCGTCGCCGCCGGGCCGGTCGCCACCGCCTCCGGGGCCATGGGGTCCCTGTCCAGGCCCGCCGTGACCGTGGCCGTCGTGGCCGTGTCCGTGGGGCGGTTCGGACGGCGGAAGTGGGGGCTGTTGCGTCGTGGTCACCGACCGATCATCGCAAGAACGAGAGGGGCCCACTGTTCACCGCGCCCATTGTGACGCTAGCGTGGAAGCACCTTTGCACACGCGGGAGCTCGGAGCACCGGGCTGAGAGGGCGCTGACCTCCGTATCCGCGATGTTTCACGTGGAACATCGCCGGACGGGAAACGCTGCGTCGACCGCCGAACCTGTTACCGGGTAATGCCGGCGTAGGGAGTAGGTCTCATGACCAACAAGGACGTACGCACGCCTGCCTCCAGCCAGACGGGCGGGGCGCACGCCCCGGTCGACGGCACCGAGGTGTCCGCAGCGGCCGAGAACGGCGGCGCAGCCGCTTCGCCCGGGAACGGCGAAGCCGGGAAGTCCGAAACCGCGAAGTCCATCGGCTGGCACAAGGCGTATGTCGCGGGCTCGCGCCCCGATCTGCGGGTGCCGGTCCGTCAGGTGCATCTCACCAACGGCGAGTCGGTCACCCTGTACGACACCTCCGGCCCGTACACCGATCCGGTCGTCGACACCGATGTGCGCAGGGGTCTGACGCCCCTGCGCGACAACTGGATCATCGCCCGTGGCGACACCGAGGAGTACGCGGGCCGTCCCGTGAGCCCCGAGGACGACGGGATCAAGCACACCTCGCCGCGCGGCGGACTGCGCAACCTCGACGCGGTCTTCCCGGGGCGTCCGCGGCTGCCCCGCCGGAGCCGTGACGGGCAGGCGGTGACCCAACTCGTCTACGCGCGGCGGGGCGAGATCACACCGGAGATGGAGTACGTGGCCATCCGGGAGAACGTCGACCCCGAGGTCGTCCGTGAGGAGATCGCGGCGGGCCGGGCCGTGCTGCCGGCCAACGTCAACCACCCCGAGATCGAACCGATGATCATCGGCAAGCGGTTCCTGGTGAAGGTCAACGCCAACATCGGCAACTCCGCGGTCACCTCCTCCATCGAGGAGGAGGTCGACAAGATGACCTGGGCGACGCGGTGGGGCGCCGACACGGTGATGGACCTGTCGACCGGCCGCAACATCCACACCACCCGCGAGTGGGTGCTGCGCAACTCCCCCGTCCCCATCGGCACGGTCCCCCTCTACCAGGCGCTGGAGAAGGTCGACGGACGCGCCGAGGAACTCACCTGGGAGATCTACAAGGACACGGTCATCGAGCAGGCCGAACAGGGCGTGGACTACATGACCGTCCATGCGGGTGTGCGGCTGCCGTACGTCCCGCTGACCGCGAACCGCAAGACCGGCATCGTCTCGCGCGGCGGCTCGATCATGGCGGCGTGGTGCCTGGCGCACCACAAGGAGTCGTTCCTGTACGAGCACTTCGAGGAGCTCTGCGAGATCCTCGCCGCGTACGACGTCACGTACTCGCTCGGCGACGGGCTGCGGCCTGGGTCGATCGCGGACGCCAACGACGCCGCGCAGTTCGCGGAGTTGCGGACCCTGGGAGAGCTCAACAAGGTCGCGAAGCGTTTCCACGTGCAGACCATGATCGAGGGCCCGGGACATGTCCCGATGCACAAGATCAAGGAGAACATCGACCTTCAGCAGGAGATCTGCGAGGAGGCGCCGTTCTACACGCTCGGCCCGCTGACGACCGACATCGCGCCTGCGTACGACCACATCACCTCCGGCATCGGTGCCGCGATGATCGCCTGGTGGGGCACGGCGATGCTCTGCTACGTCACGCCCAAGGAGCACCTGGGCCTGCCCAACCGTGACGACGTCAAGACGGGCGTCATCACCTACAAGATCGCGGCCCACGCGGCGGACCTCGCCAAGGGGCATCCGGGCGCCCAGGGGTGGGACGACGCGTTGTCGGACGCCCGCTTCGAGTTCCGCTGGGAGGACCAGTTCAACCTGGCCCTGGATCCCGACACCGCCCGGGAGTTCCACGACGAGACGCTGCCGGCCGAACCGGCCAAGACGGCGCACTTCTGCTCCATGTGCGGGCCGAAATTCTGCTCGATGAAGATCAGCCACAGCATCAACGAGCAGTTCGGCGGTACGGCGGACGCGGGGGCCACACCCGAAGAGGTCGCCGACGGGATGCTCCAGAAGTCCAAGGAGTTCGCCGCCGCGGGCAACCGGGTCTATCTGCCCATGGCTGCAAGCGAATAGGGTTCCTTCACCTTTGGCCGACCGAACGGTCGTGGTGCTGCGATGCCGAGGTCCTGGACGATCATTTCCAGGACCTCGGTGATCCGGGCCGTCCGACACGCGGGTGGGGCCGGTGGTGAAAGAGGTGCGCTATTGCTTTTCGAGCCACCAGATCAGCAGGGAGACTGCGCCGGCCCCAAGAGCCGTGCAAGCTCCCTTGAATGCGTTGGCGCCCGCGGAGCGCGCCCATTGCTTCCAGTTCGTTGAGCTGGTCTTGTGTGGTGAGTAGCCCTCCGGGATGGAGTCTGTAGACTCCATGGCAGAGCTCCTTTCGGTTTCGTAGACGGGGGTGCTTGGCGCAAGGGAGTCCGCGACCTGAAGCTTGCCGGCCGGGTCGCAGGGCTCCCTTTTGCTGTGTTCATTCAGAATAATCTTGGTTTCTTTTCGGCCAGCCGTTTGCGCAGCCCGGCTGACATTTTATTATGTTTACGAGCCATATACCTCCATTTATCAGCATGACCTGGGCGCCCACGTGCGTCTTGGCAGTGCTGATGGCGGCGCCCATACTGATTTGGATGCCGAATTGTCTTGGCGTCGCCACTTTCGTAGGCGAAGGCGTGGGGGATGCATGGGACTCGATGGTGCTCAGGTGCGGTGGCGAAAGAGTTCGGCCAGTGGCTCATCGGAATGCGTTGAAGTGGCCTTCATCGGAGATGTAGCGGTACGTGATTCGCGACACCCCGATGGGGCCGTACTCGAAGTCACCGCATATGCCTGGGTCTCTTTTCTCGTTGGGCTGAACGGTGCTCAGGGAATCCTGAACAGCGGGTCGTAATACACCGGGGTCTATCTGGAAGCAGAGTTCGAACTGTTGCCAGGTTCCTCGTAACGGGCTCCCCAATGTGCCGTTATCCCTGGTCGAACAGGAACTCCCGCGAAACCTCGTTGGCAACCTCCCTCTCAACTTCCCAGAAGTCGTCCAGGTAGTCGGTCGGCCGGTGCTGGGACGTACGGCCGAGAGCTTTCTCGCTGAAGATCACGTCGCCGTTCGAGTTCTCCAGGTAAGCGACCATTTCATCCTCATCCTCAGGGAATTGGAAGAGGATGTAGGTGGTGCGGAACTGTCGGTAGATTCCGGCGCTGAACGGAGCGATAAGAACTGTTACATTCGGCATTTCGTTGACTGCCAGCAACTTTTCGTACTGTCGCTTCATGGTCTCCTGTGAGCCCACAGTTCTCCTGATCACCGATTCGTCCATAATGAAAAACATTTCGGGACCATCGGAATGGACGAGTCGATCCTGCCGCTCAAGGCGTAGTTGCAGCAGTTGCTCTGTCCGCTCGGCGCCAGTGTTGAGGCGTGTGAGGATCTCTCGGGCATATTCCTCGGTCTGCAGCAGTCCTGGTACCAGATCCGGCTGAAAACTTCTGAGGATTGACGCGGAACTTTCGTATCCGAGATACGTTTCGAATTCCTGAGTCACCCAGGTACGGAAGGGTGACCACCACGGAGGCCGACGAGCTTCGCGTGCCATCCCGGTCAGCGCCGTGATCTGTGCCTGGTCGGTGATCCCGTAGTGCTCCGCGAGCACCCGTACGTCCGTGACCGACACGCCGACGGTGCCGGCCTCGATGCGAATCACCTTTGAGGGTGACCAGTCCAGCTGCTCGGCCACCTCACGCTGCTTCAGCCCCGCGCTCTCCCTCGCCTTCTTGAGGCGGTCGCGCAGTCGTGCACGCTGGAATCCGGGCTCTTCCTGTGGCACCGAGGTCTCCGTCCTGACGCAGATGGCGTTGTCCGTCAGTAGGCTAGTGGCCTCACGGCGGCCAGGCATACCGCTTACGGCTGCTCGGCGGATGGTGAGGACACTGTCTGCTGTCGACCTGAACGCCAGTCTTCGGTCAGCCGTATGTCTCAGCGTGCGCTGGCTCAACGCTGCCAGCCTGCCTGCCCGGGTGCGAACTGCGTACTGCTTGATTGCCACATGGCATATAGCATCCTGTGCACGCACGGATAAAACAAGCCCACCTGCGAATCTGTGCAGAAGAGTCACTCAACGGGGCTCGATTTACGGGGGAGCGCTTTTCTCACCCGTGTGACGATGAATGGCTCAGGGGTCGTGAGAGCCGTATATGGCGACATAATCGAGGGGAACGTAAAAAAGAAAAGATCGACGACGGATTCCCGTCGTCGATCATTCTTGCCGAAGCTTTCCGGCGCTTGCCGACGCACGCGCCGTCCGCAGTCCGGCCCCTACTCCGGAGCGTGTTCCGGGCCCCCGAAGTCCGGGCTGCTGAAGTCCGGGCTCGAGTAGCTGGGGCGGGGGCCCGCACCGGCACCCCCGTCGGGGCTGCTGAAGCCCGGGCGGTTGTAGCCGAGCTGCGGCATCCGGCTGACCGGTTCCGTCGGCTTCATCCGGCCGAGGGCCGCTGTGCCCGGGTCGGCGAGAGCCTCCCTGAGGAACGGCATGAGGCCGCGCTCCAGGAGCGCTTCGTGCCAGGCTTCCCTGGCCAGAGCGACCTCCTCGTTCCGTTCGCCGTGCACCCCGGCCTGGAGCGAACTGGCGCCGTTGCGCAGGGCGGCGAGCAGCAGGCCGACCGCGGCGACCAGGATCGAGACGGCCGTGATGGCGCCGAAGACCCAGCCGGTGGTGAGGAGGGTCCGTGCGATGCCCGGCTCGGGGTCGAGCATCTTCAGGATGTAGCCGACGAGCAGGAAGATCGCCGCGGCGGTGCCGGCGAGGACCGGGGCGAGCACGGCGACGACCGCGGCGGCACCGGCCCCCGCGGTCTCGGCGACTTCCCCCATGGCGGTGGCGAGCCCCACCGCGCTCGTGCCCGGATCCGAGGTGCTGCCGGATCCTTCGCGGACGTGGGGGGTGGACGGCGCCGGCTGGCGCAGTTCCTCGCGGACCTTCACATAGTGCTGGTACTCGCTCGACGCGGCCGCCGTGATGAGTGCGGTGGCGTTGAGTGCCATCGTGCGCAGTTGCTCGGGGTTGAGCCGCTGACCCACGGCGGCGAGTTCCGGACGGTGTGGTGCGGAGCGCAGCGCCTCGTCGAGGATCCGCTCGTACTCTTGGCGGTCCTCGCTCAGCAGGTGCTGCGGAACGCTGTTCATGTGCATCCCCCGATGCTCCGTAGGGCTGGGTGGCTCGGCATGCTGACGAGCCGTCGGGCAGAAACGGAGGGGAGCCTGCTACGGATAAGCCGATGGTAGAGCGATGACGGCACAGGGTGACAGGGGGTTTCCAGAATTTGCCCCCGGACCGCACGCGTCCTCCATCACAGGACGTGTGCCCCGTGAACGCTCAGCTGTCCAGCGGAAGCTGCTGGACCAGCAGTTTTCCTGCCATGGTCACGCCGCCGTCCATCGCGATCGCGAGCTTGTCGGCGTACACATGAGGTTCTTCGACCGCGAGGGGCGGCGAATTGTCCCCGTCCTCCGAGCCGACCTCGCCCCGTAGGTACGGAATGGGGCTGTGACCATGGACGATGCGTGATCCGCCGTAGGTCTCCAGCAGGGAGCGGACCGCCTGCGCACCGCCGTCGTCGCGGAACGCGAAGCGCTTGGTGAACTTGCGGAACAGGTCCCAGCACTCGTCCGCGTCATTGCGGGTGAGGGTTTCGCGAATGGTGTCGTTGACCGCTTCGATGGAGTCGCCGTAGTCGAGATAGGCGGTCGTGTCGGAGTGCACGAGCAGATGCCCGTCCGCCAGTTCCATCGCGTCCAGGCGGGCCATCCACTGCAGATGATGGTCCTGGAGACGCTCCATGTCGGTCTTCTGGCCGCCGTTGAGCAGCCAGGCGGCCTGGAAGGTGGCGGTTCCCGCGCCCGAGTTGACGGGGGTGTCCCCGAACCGCCTGGCGCCCAGGAGCAGCAGCTCGTGGTTGCCCATCAGCGCCTTGCAGTAGCCGCCGACCGCGGCGGCCTCGGCGGACAGCCGCATGACGAGGTCGATGACGCCGATCCCGTCGGGCCCGCGGTCGGTGAAGTCACCGAGGAACCACAGCCGGGAGGTCCCGGCCGCCCAGCGGCCTTCGAGGTCGATGAGGCCCTTCTCGTGCAGCGCGGAGACGAGTTCGTCGAGGTAGCCGTGCACGTCACCGACGACGTACAGCGGACCAGGACCCTCCTCGGGCTGCGGGATCTGCCCGGCCTCGGGGTCGACCGGCACCTGAACCGTGTCACCGCGGTTGATGACCGGCAGATCGCGCTCCGTCGGCGTGTAGCCCTCAGGCTCGGCGGCGGGGACGCTGGCCGCACCGTGCGGCGGCCCGTCCGGGTAGGAACCGGATCGGACGTACGGCTCCGGGGGCCCGGTGTACGGGTCGGCGGCCTGGTCGTACGGCTCGGCGGAGCGGTCGTACGGTTCGGCCGGCCGGTCGTACTGCCCGGGCGGTGCCGGGTGCGGTCCGGGCGGCTGCGCGTACGGACCGGCTTCGTGGACGTACGCCGGTACGCGGAAGTCGCGCACCGTGGGCGTCCGCACCGTCGGCGTCCGCATCTCGGGTCCCTGACCGGCCCCCTGAGTCATCGACCCCTCCACCACCATCGCGCCGCATCTGCACCGCGTCGGACTGCCTGGTCGCAGCGGCCCGCGGTGTCGTGCGCCCATCATAGGAATGCGGATCGCGCCATGTGATGACCCAGGGGTGGTGAATCGGAGCAGAACCCCAGTTCACCGTGGTTTTCTCCCGAATTGAGAGGGCCTTTCCGCGTCGGAGGTCACCCCTGCTCCGGAGACCTCGGCGGACTGACGGTCGTCCGTGGCGGCCGTCGCTCGGAAGAGGTGCGCACGATCAGCTCCGTCGGTATCACCTGCTCGACCGGTTGGTCCGATTCGACCCCCTCGATGGCGTCGATGAGGAGCTGGACCACAGCCGTACCGATTCGTCTCGGTTTGAGCGAGAGTGTCGTGACGGGCGGTTCGGTGTTGGCGTAGACGGTGGACTCGCTGCAGCACACGAGAAGCAGGTCGTCCGGTACGCGCAGGCCGTAGCGCCGCGCCGCCGCGAGGAGGTCGGTGCCGTTCGGGTCGAACAGCCCGTAGACGGCGTCGGGACGGTCGGGCCGGGCGAGCAGCCGGTCGGCGGCCACCGCCCCCGCGCACGGATCGTGCGCGGGATAGGCCTCGTACACGGGATCCTGGCCCACGCGCTCGCACCAGCGCAGGTACGCGGTCGTCGACAGGTGTGTGTACGTGTCCGTGGTCGTCCCGGTCAGCAGGCCGATCCTGCGGGCTCCGGCGGCGGCCAGGTGGTCGAGGATGCCCAGGACCGCGGCCTCGTGGTCGTTGTCCACCCAGGCGGTCACCGGCAGGGAGCCGGCCGGGCGGCCGTCCGAGACCACCGGTAATCCCTGGCGGACGAGTTCGCTGACGACCGGGTCCTGGTCGGAGGGGTCGATGACGACCGTCCCGTCCAGGGCCACGTTCGACCACACGTCGTGGCGCGAGGTCGCCGGGAGGATGACCAGGGCGTAGCCCCGGGCGAGCGCGGCCGAGGTGGCGGCTCTGGCCATCTCCGCGAAGTACGCGAACTCCGTGAAGGTGAAAGGTTCGTCCCCGTAGGTCGTCACGGTCAGGCCGATGAGGCCCGACTTGCCGGTACGGAGGGTTCGGGCCGCCGCGGAGGGCCGGTAGCCCAGCCGATCGGCGACCTCGCGGACATGGCGTCTGGTGGCGTCCGGGAGCCGTCCCTTGCCGTTGAGGGCGTCGGAGACCGTCGTGATGGAGACTCCGGCGGCCGCGGCCACGTCTCTGATGCCCGCCCGGCCCGGCCGGTTTCCTCGACGCGAGGTATCCGACCGGCTCACCTGGTGCTTCCCTGCTGCTGTCATGGCGAGCCGATAGTAGGGCTCATGCGGTGGGGTAGTGCGGACGCATATGCACTCGTTGACAGGCACGTTTCTGCATGGTCATTAATACTTAACTCCCTTGGAAAGCAAGGGAGTTGACCGATTCAATGGCAGTACGTCACTTGTCGACGCGCATGAGCCTGCCAAAGAGGCCATGTCTCGAAGAGGTCTCAACTCACCTTCACGGGGGATGCGCGCCACGGCGCGAGCCACCGGCGCGTGCTGTGACGGGCAGCGCGCCCCCTCTTTCGTACGCCTTCGTGCGGTGATGCCCGGGAGTGCGCACGCGGATCTTCGGTGCCGGCCGGGAGGTCGGTCCCGGGCCGTACTCAGCGGCTCCGAATCCTCTTAAGGTGAGCAGTATTGGTAGCCGGTGGTGGTGATGAGCCGGAGACGGTCACAAGGAGGACTGCGGTGAGCGAGACGAGCCCGAAGCTGCGAGCCGAGCTGGAGGGTATCCCCACGTACAAGCCGGGCAGGCCCGCGGCCGCGGACGGTCCGGTGGCGTACAAGCTGTCCTCCAACGAGAACCCCTATCCGCCGCTGCCGGGCGTGCTGGAGAGCGTGACCGCGGCGGCCGGGGCCTTCAACCGCTACCCCGACATGGCGTGCACGGGGCTGATGAACGAGCTGGCGGACCGGTTCGGGGTGCCGCTGACGCATCTGGCGACCGGCACCGGCTCGGTCGGCGTCGCCCAGCAGCTGGTGCAGGCGACCTCAGGACCGGGCGACGAGGTGATCTACGCCTGGCGGTCCTTCGAGGCGTACCCGATCGTCACCCGTGTCAGCGGCGCGACACCGGTCCAGGTGCCGCTGACGCCGGGGGACGTCCACGACCTCGACGCGATGGCGGACGCGATCACCGACCGGACCCGGCTGATTTTCGTCTGCAACCCCAACAACCCCACCGGCACGGTGGTGCGCCGGGCCGAGCTGGAACGATTCCTCGACCGGGTGCCGGGCGACGTCCTGGTGGTTCTCGACGAGGCGTACCGCGAGTTCATGCGCGATGCCGAGGTGCCGGACGGCGGGGAGCTGTACCGGGAGCGGCCGAACGTGTGCGTGCTGCGTACGTTCTCCAAGGCGTACGGTCTCGCCGGGCTGCGGGTCGGCTTCGCGATCGCTCATGAGCCGGTGGCGGCGGCGCTGCGCAAGACGGCCGTGCCCTTCGGCGTGAGCCAGCTCGCGCAGGACGCGGCGGTCGCCTCGCTGCGTGCCGAGGACGAGCTGCTCGGGCGGGTCGGTTCGCTGGTCTCCGAGCGCACGCGGGTGGTCGAGACGCTGCGCGGCCAGGGCTGGACGGTGCCGGACACCCAGGCGAACTTCGTGTGGCTGCGGCTCGGCGAGCGCACGGTCGACTTCGCCGCCGTGTGCGAGCAGGCCGGGGTCGTCGTGCGGCCGTTCGCGGGCGAGGGTGTCCGGGTGACGGTGGGCGAGACCGAGGGCAACGACATCTTCCTGAAGACGGCGGAGAGCTTCCGCAAGGAGATCTAGCCGAACCGCCGGAAGAGGCTCCGGCAGAGGCTGTCGACCAAGGCCCTGGCACCCCGCGCTCGCGGGGTGCCAGGGCCTTGTGGCGTTCGTCTCGTTCCTTGCCCTCGCGCGGCTCCGACCTGGCGTTTCGTACCAGACGCGCCGGGGCCCGCAGCAAGGCACCCCCACCTGTCACCGCTCGAACAAGCATGGGTCATAATTGCTTGTGAATGTGAACGCGTTCACAAGCGCGTCCCATTTGCTCCCTGGATGTCTGGGGCAAGCGGGACAAACTGCCGCGGTTACCACGGCGACGTAAGGAGTTGACGACGTGGAATTGGCTTTGGCGCCGGAGACGATAGCGCGATGGCAGTTCGGCATCACCACCGTCTACCACTTCCTCTTCGTCCCGCTCACGATCTCGCTCGCCGCGCTCACCGCGGGCCTGCAGACCGCCTGGGTGCGCACGGAGAAGGAGAAGTACCTCAGAGCCACCAAGTTCTGGGGCAAGCTCTTCCTGATCAACATCGCGATGGGTGTCGTCACGGGCATCGTGCAGGAGTTCCAGTTCGGTATGAACTGGTCCGACTACTCACGCTTCGTCGGTGACGTCTTCGGCGCACCGCTCGCCTTCGAGGCCCTGATCGCCTTCTTCTTCGAGTCCACGTTCATCGGGCTCTGGATCTTCGGCTGGGACAAGCTGCCGAAGAAGATCCACCTGGCGTGCATCTGGATGGTCTCGATCGGCACGCTGCTCTCCGCGTACTTCATCCTCGCGGCCAACTCCTGGATGCAGCACCCGGTCGGCTACCGCATCAACGAGAAGAAGGGCCGCGCCGAACTCACCGACTTCTGGCTGGTCCTGACCCAGAACACCGCGCTCAACCAGGTGTTCCACAGCTTCTCGGCTGCCTTCCTGACGGGCGGCGCCTTCATGGTGGGCATCGCCGCGTTCCACCTGATGCGCAAGAAGCACATCCCGGTGATGCGGACCTCGCTCCGGCTCGGCCTGGTCACCATGGCCGTCGGCGGCCTCCTCACCGCGATCAGCGGAGACACCCTCGGCAAGGTCATGTACGAGCAGCAGCCCATGAAGATGGCCGCCGCCGAGGCCCTGTGGGACGGCGAGGAACCCGCACCCTTCTCCGTGTTCGCCTACGGGGACGTCGACAAGGGACACAACTCGGTGGCCCTGGAGATCCCCGGGCTCCTGTCCTTCCTCGCCCACAGCGACTTCGACTCGTACGTGCCCGGCATCAACGACACCAACAAGGCGGAGCAGGAGAAGTTCGGCCCCGGCGACTACAAGCCCATCGTCCCCGTCGCCTACTGGGGCTTCCGCTGGATGATCGGCTTCGGCATGGCGTCCTTCTCCCTGGGTCTGCTGGGGCTGTGGCTGACCCGGAAGAGGTTCCTGCTGCCGGCCGCCCGGCGGACGGGCGAGGACGAGGTACCGCATCTGGTGCTGCTGAGGAAGCCGCTCGGGTCCAGACTCACCCGGCTGTACTGGCTCCTGGCGGTCTGGACGATGGCCTTCCCGCTGATCGCCAACTCGTGGGGCTGGATCTTCACCGAGATGGGCCGCCAGCCCTGGGTCGTCTACGGCGTCATGCAGACCCGGGACGCGGTCTCCCCTGGTGTGTCGCAGACCGAGATGATCATTTCGCTGGCCGTCCTGACGACGATCT
Source organism: Streptomyces sp. NPDC127119 (assembly GCF_042677425.1). Lineage (NCBI taxonomy): Bacteria > Bacillati > Actinomycetota > Actinomycetes > Kitasatosporales > Streptomycetaceae > Streptomyces > Streptomyces sp. NPDC127119. The sequence continues at coordinate 44,054 of NZ_JBHXTO010000004.1, forward strand.
ACGCGATCCTCGCCGTCATCGAGGTGAAGCTGCTCGCGAAGTACATCAAGGCCGGACCGCCCGAGCTCACCGAGGCCGACCTCAACCCGCCCACGAAGATCGGCGGCGACCCCCGGGACGCCGACAAGCCGATGGCCTTCTCGTACTAGGCCCAGGGAGCTGCTGAGTCATGGAACTTCACGACATCTGGTTCGTCCTCATCGCCGTCCTGTGGATCGGCTACTTCTTCCTGGAGGGCTTCGACTTCGGGATCGGCGTCCTCACCAAGCTGCTCGCCCGCGACCGGGCCGAGAAGCGGGTACTGATCAACACCATCGGCCCGGTCTGGGACGGCAACGAGGTGTGGCTGCTCTCGGCGGGAGGCGCGACCTTCGCCGCCTTCCCCGAGTGGTACGCCACGCTCTTCTCCGGCTTCTATCTGCCCCTGCTGCTCATCCTCGTCTGCCTGATCCTGCGCGGAGTCGCCTTCGAGTACCGGGCCAAGCGGCCCGAGGAGCAGTGGCAGCGCAACTGGGAGAACGCGATCTTCTGGACCTCGCTGCTCCCGGCGTTCCTGTGGGGTGTGGCCTTCGGCAACATCGTCCGGGGCGTGAAGATCGACCAGAACTTCGAGTACGTGGGCAGCCTCGGGGACCTGCTCAACCCGTACGCCGTCCTGGGCGGGCTGGTGACGCTGACGCTGTTCACCTTCCATGGAGCGGTGTTCGCGGCGCTCAAGACCCTCGGTGACATCCGGGAACGGGCGCGGAAACTGGCGCTGCGGCTCGGAGTGGTGACAGCCGTGCTCGCGCTGGTCTTCCTGCTCTGGACCCAGGTCGAGAACGGCGACGGCAAGAGTCTGGTCGCGCTGGTCGTGGCGGTGGTCGCGCTGGTCGCGGCGATCGGGGCGAACCAGGCGGGGCGTGAGGGCTGGGCCTTCGGACTGTCGGGCCTCACCATCGTCGCCGCGGTCACGATGCTGTTCCTGACGCTCTTCCCGAACGTCATGCCGTCCTCGCTGAACGACGAGTGGAGCCTCACGGTCACCAACGCCTCGTCGAGCCCGTACACGTTGAAGATCATGACGTGGTGTGCGGTGATCGCGACCCCGGTGGTCATGCTCTACCAGGGCTGGACGTACTGGGTGTTCCGCAAGCGGATCGGTACCCAGCACATCGCCGACGCCGTGCACTGAGGCCCAAGAATCCGGGGGCATGTTTCACGTGAAACATGCCTCATGAGAAGAAGGTGTGTTTCACGTGAAACACACCGGCTTGACCCAAGGGTGTGTTTCACGTGAAACCGATCGACCCACGACTTCTTCGATATGCCCGCGCCACCCGTCTCTTCCTGATGGCGGTCGTGGGACTGGGAGTTGTGGGAGCGGGACTGGTCGTCGCGCAGGCCATGCTCATCGCCGAAGTGGTGGTCGGCGCGTTCCACCACGGACTGTCGACGGCCGAACTCCGCACGCCGCTGCTGCTGTTGGCGGCCGTCGCGGTCGGTCGCGCGCTCATCTCCTGGCTCACCGAACTCGCGGCGCACCGGGCGAGCGCGGCGGTCAAGTCGGAGCTGCGCGGGCGGTTGCTGGAACGGGCCGGCGCGCTCGGTCCGGAGTGGTTGAGCGGGCAGCGGACAGGCTCACTGATCGCGCTCGCCACCCGAGGCGTGGACGCCCTCGACGACTACTTCTCGCGCTATCTGCCGCAGTTGGGGCTCGCGGTGGTCGTACCCGTCGCCGTACTCGCGCGGATCGTCACCGAGGACTGGGTGTCGGCGGCGATCATCGTCGGCACGCTGCCGCTCATCCCGATCTTCATGATGCTCATCGGCTGGGTCACACAGTCCCAGATGGACCGGCAGTGGCACCTGCTGTCCCGGCTCTCGGGGCACTTCCTGGACGTCGTCGCGGGTCTGCCCACGCTCAAGGTCTTCGGGCGGGCCAAGGCGCAGGCCGAGTCCATCCGGCGGATCACCGGGGAGTACCGGCAGGCGACCATGCGGACCCTGCGGATCGCCTTCATCTCGTCCTTCGCGCTGGAGTTGCTCGCCACGATCTCGGTCGCCCTGGTCGCGGTGACCATCGGCATGCGGCTCGTCCACGGCGAGATGGCGCTGTACGACGGACTGGTCGTGCTGATCCTCGCCCCCGAGGCCTATCTGCCGCTGCGCCAGGTCGGGGCGCAGTATCACGCGGCGGCGGAGGGGCTGTCGGCCGCCGAGGAGATCTTCTCCGTCCTGGAGACGCCTGTGCGGGAGCCCGGGACCGGAGTCGCGCCCGCCTCCGGCGAGCTGCGCTTCGACGGTGTCACGGTCCGCTACCCCGGGCGGTCGTCCGACGCGGTGTCCGACGTGTCCTTCGCGGTCCGGCCCGGCGAGACGGTGGCGCTCGTCGGCCCCAGCGGCGTCGGCAAGACGACTCTTCTGAACGTGCTGCTGGGGTTCGTCCGGCCCACGGAGGGGCGGGTCGAGGTCGGGGGAGTCGATCTGACGGACGCCGACCCGGAGCAGTGGCGTTCGCATGTCGCCTGGGTGCCGCAGCGGCCCCATCTGTTCGCCGGGTCCGTCGCCGAGAACGTACGGCTGGCGCGGCCGGACGCGGACGACTCCGCGGTGCGGGAGGCGCTGGCCGACGCGGGGGCCCTGGACTTCGTGGACGCGCTCCCCGACGGACTGCGCACGCTCCTGGGTGAGGACGGTGCCGGGCTGTCCGCCGGGCAGCGTCAACGGCTCGCCCTGGCGCGGGCGTTCCTCGCGGACCGGCCCGTGCTGCTGCTCGACGAGCCGACGGCCTCGCTGGACGGGGCGACCGAGGCCGAGGTCGTGGAGGCGGTCCGGCGCCTCGCCGTCGGACGGACCGTCCTGCTGGTCGTCCACCGGCCGGCCCTGCTGGGCGTGGCCGACCGCGTGGTGCGCCTGGAACCGGCGGCCTCATCGGACCGAGCCGCCGCGGACCCCGGCGGTACGCGGCCGGACCGCTCCGACGTGGTGGCGCCGGCGCCCGCGGCGGGCGAGGACAAGACGGACGCGCCCCCGGAGAGGCGCGGTGACGTGCTCGCGCGCGTACGTGCCATGGCCGGGCCGCGCCGGGGGCGGCTCGCGCTGGCCCTCCTGCTCGGCAGCCTCGCGCTCGGAAGTGCCGTCGGCCTCATGGCCACCTCGGGCTGGCTGATCTCCAGGGCCTCGCAGCAGCCGCCCGTGCTGTATCTGATGGTCGCCGTGACGGCCACGCGGGCCTTCGGGATCGGGCGGGCCGTCTTCCGGTACGCCGAGCGGCTGGTGTCGCACGAGGCGGTGCTGCGGATGCTCGCCGACACCAGGGTCGCCGTGTACCGGCGCCTCGAACGGCTGGCCCCCGCGGGACTGCGGACCACCCGGCGCGGTGATCTGCTCTCGCGGCTCGTCAGCGATGTCGACGCGCTCCAGGACTACTGGCTGCGCTGGCTGCTGCCCGCCGCCGCGGCGGCCGTCGTGTCCGCCGGTTCGGTCGGGTTCACGGCCTGGCTGCTGCCCGAGGCGGGCGCGGTGCTCGCCGTCGGACTGCTGGCCGCGGGCGTGGGCGTTCCGCTGGTGACCGGCGCCGTCGCGCGCCGCGCCGAGCGCCGGCTGGCCCCGGCGCGCGGGGTACTGGCGACCAGGGTGGCCGATCTCTTCACCGGAACCGCCGAGTTGACCGTCGCGGGCGCGCTGCCCGCGCGTACCGCCGAGGCGCGGCGGGCCGACGCCGAACTCACTCGCATCACCTCGCGCGCCGCCACCGCCACCGCGCTCGGCGACGGACTGACCGCGCTGATCTCCGGCCTCACCGTCACCGCCGCCGCGTTCGTGGCCGCTCAGGCGGTCGTCGACGGACGCCTCAGCGGTGTGGCGACGGCCGTCGTCGTCCTCACGCCCCTGGCCGCCTTCGAGGCCGTCATGGGACTGCCGCTCGCCGCGCAGTACCGACAGCGGGTGCGCAAGAGCGCGGAGCGCGTGTACGAGGTCCTGGACGCGCCCGAGCCCGTACGGGAACCGGAGCGGCCGGTGAAGGCGCCCGAGTCGCCGTTCCCGGTCGTGGTGAAGGGCTTGGCCGCCCGGTACGAGGGACAGCGGCGGGACGCGGTCGCCGGGGTGGACGTGGTGCTCGGACAAGGCCGCCGCACCGCCGTCGTCGGGCCGTCCGGATCCGGCAAGACGACGCTGGCACAGGTGCTGCTGCGCTTCCTGGACCCGCGTGGCGGGACGTACACGCTGGGGGGCGTGGACGCGTCCGCCATGGACGGTGACGACGTGCGGCGACTGGTCGGGCTCTGTGCGCAGGACGCGCACCTGTTCGACAGCTCGGTGCGCGAGAACCTGCTGCTCGCACGGAAGGACGCGACGGACTCCGCGCTGCGGGACGTGCTGGGCCGGGTGAGGCTGCTCGACTGGGCCGACGGCCTGCCCGACGGGATCGACACGATGATCGGGGAGCACGGGGCCCGGTTGTCCGGGGGACAGCGGCAGCGGCTGGCGCTCGCGCGCGCGTTGCTCGCGGACTTCCCCGTGCTGGTGCTCGACGAGCCCGCCGAGCACCTGGACCTGGCCACCGCCGACGCCCTCACCGCCGATCTGCTGGCCGCGACCGAGGGACGTACGACGTTGATGATCACTCACCGGCTCGCGGGCCTCGAAGCGGTGGACGAGGTGATCGTCATGGCCGAGGGGCACGTGGTGCAGCGGGGCGCGTTCGACGAGCTGGTGCGGGCGGAGGGGCCGTTGCGGGAGATGGCCGAGCGGGAGAGCCGGACGGAGATGCCGGCCTTCGCGCGGTGACGGGACGGAGGTTCCGGCCTTCGCGCGGTGAACAGGAGGGAGATGCCGGGCCTCGCGCGGCGAGCGGAGCGCACGGGACCACGTGACAGGGTTCGACTTTCCCTGACAAATGGGACTAACTAGGCTCGGTGCATGTCAGTCGAGCCGGGCCCCGGTGGCGCCCCGAACCCAGACGACGTGCCGCGGCTGCTGGAAGCGATGCGGGCGGTCGGAAGCGGGCTGCAGCTGCGGTCCACGCTGGAACGGATCTGCGAGACCGCGGCGGAACTGGCGGACGCGCGGTACGCGGCGGTCGGGCTGACGGCGGAGTGCGGGGACGGCCTCACCGAGCACGCGGGCGAGGACACCGGCGGACAGTCGGTCCGGTGGATCGGGCGGCTGCCGGACGGATACGGGGAGACCGGGACGACCGGAGCGACCGACACGACCGGAGCGACCGGGGGGGCCTGTCGTTCGCCCGAAGCCGGCTTCCTGGCCGTGCCCGTCCGCGTACAGGGCGAGAGCCTCGGCACCTTCTACCTCGCCGAGAAGCGCGACGGGGGCCCGTTCGGTGAGCACGACCTCGACATGGTGCGCGTACTGGCGCGCGAGGCGGGCATCGCGGTGGGGAACGCGCGTCTGTACGGGGCAGCCAAGCGGCGTGAGCGCTGGATCGACGGATCGGTGGCCGTCACCACCGCGCTGCTCTCCGGCGGAGACGCCGACGAAGCCCTCCAGGTGGTCGCCGAACAGGCCCGCCGGCTCTCCGACTCGATGGCCGGGCTCGTCCTCCTGCCCGCGGCGGCGGGCGGACTGGAGATCGTCGCCGTCGCCTCCGAGCACCCGTCGAGGGCACTGGGCCTCGTCGTGCCGCCCGAGAACGAGGTGGCGGGCCAGATCCTCGCGGGGAACGCCGTGTTCGTCGAGGACGCGGCCTCGGACCCGCGGATGCTCTCCGACCTCTCCCGGGGCTACGGACCGACGATGCTCCTTCCGCTCCGGAGCGGCGGCCGGGTCCTGGGGACCCTCGTCATGGCCCGCGCGGCGGACGCCCGCCCGTTCACGGATGCCGAACGCACCCTGGCGACGCAGTTCGCGTCCCAGGCCGCGCTCGCGCTGATGATGGCCGAGGCGCAGCGGGACCGGGAACAGCTCGCGGTCTACGAGGACCGTGACCGGATCGCCCGTGACCTGCACGATCTCGTCATCCAGCGGCTGTTCGCCACCGGGATGCTGCTGGAGAGCGCCCAGCGGCGGTCCGTGCTGCCCGAGGTGCGCAAAGGCGTCGGCAAGGCGGTCGACGAACTCGACGTCACCATCCAGGAGATCCGTACGGCCATCTTCGCGCTCCAGCAGGGACCCGCCGAGTTTCCGACCCGGCTGCGGACGCGTGTACTGCGGGAGATCAACATGGCCGCCGTACCGCTCGGCTTCAAGCCGTCACACCGCTTCGTCGGATCCGTGGACACGGCGGTCGGCGAACTCACGGCCAAGAACCTCGTCGCGGCCCTCCGCGAAGCCCTGTCCAACGCCTTCCGGCACGCGGGAGCGTCCCAAATCGACGTCACCGTGGATGCGACCGTACGGCTTCCGGACGAGCGGACCGGCGTACGGCTGACGGTGACGGACGACGGTGTCGGCATCCCCGAAGGGGGCCGGCGCAGCGGGCTGAAGAACCTGAAACGGCGCGCGGAGTCGCTGGGCGGGGACAGCTGGTACGGACCCGGGTCCGGGGAGGACGGCGGCGGCACGTCGGTGGTCTGGGAGGTGCCGTCCTGAATCCGGGCGGTGCGACGCGCCGAAGTGGCGTCGGCGAGACCCCTGTTCGGCCCAGCGCAGTGGTCCATCCGTGCCTGCCGCTCGCCCAGGTGTACGACTTGAACAGGACCGGAGCCGTCCCCGCGCGACACGATCCATGTCATGCGCTCACGCCGACGTCGCCGCCCCCCGCTCGTCACGGCGCTGTCGTGCGCGCTGGCCGTCCTGGCGGCGGGACCCACGGCGGCCACCGGGGACGCCGACGGTTCCGACGGCCGCGACGGTGCCGACAGCTCCGGCGGGGCCGGTGCCGAGGTCGTGCGGCTGTACGAGGAGGCGTCGCTGGCGACGCGGCGGTACGAGGCGGGGCGCCGAGAGGCCGATGAACAGCGGGGCCGGGCCGAGCGGCTGGAGCGGCTTCTCGACCGGGAGCGGCGGGACATCGCCGTGCTGCACGGGGACCTCGGCCGCATCGCACGTGCCCAGTACCGCACCGGCGGCGGGCTCCCGCACACCGCGCAGCTGCTGCTCGCGGACAGCCCCGAGGAGCTGATGCGCGGTCAGCGTGCGGTCTGGCGGGCGGATCTGGCGGTCGGCAACGCCGTCACCAAGAGCCGCCGGGCCGAGCGCAGGCTCGCGGCCGACGAGTCGAAGGCGGCCTCCGTACGGCAGGTGCTGGAGCGGCGCAACGACGAACTCGCCGGGATCAAGCGCGGCATCGAGCGGAAGCTGGCGGAGGCCCAGGGCACGCTCCAGGGGCAGGCGGACGCCTCGGCCGCCGCCGGTGCGTGCCGGGGCTCGGTCCGGCTCGACCAGCCGGACGAGGCCTTCACCCAGCCGTGGATCCCGCCGGTGGAGACGTACGGACTCTCCGCGGGGTTCGGCAGCGGCGGTGAACGCTGGGCGAGCCGGCACACCGGGCAGGACTTCGCGGTGGACATCGGCACGCCGGTGCGTTCGGTGGGCCGGGGGCGGGTGGTGAAGGTGTCGTGCGGCGGCCCGTTCGGCATGGAGGTCGTGGTGCGGCACGCGGGCGGCTACTACACGCAGTACGCCCATCTGGCGGCCGTCACCGTGGACCAGGGGGAGCGGGTGTCCACCGGGCAGTGGGTCGGCCAGTCGGGCACGACCGGCAACTCGACGGGCCCGCACCTGCACTTCGAGGTACGTCTGACCCCGCAGCCGGGCTCGGGAGTCGACCCGAGGGAGTGGCTGGCCGAGCGGGGAGTTCGGCTGTAGCTGTAGCTGTAGCTGTAGCTGTAGCTGTAGCTGTAGCTGTGGGGGTGAGGGCGGGAGCGGGCCGGCTGTGGGAGCGGGCCGACTGCCGACCCGTTCCTACCGGCGCTCCGCGAGTATCCGCTCGATCACGACGGCCACGCCGTCCTCGGTGTTGGCGGCCGTGCGTCCGGACGCCGCGGCGATCACGTCGGGGTGCGCGTTGCCCATCGCGTACGACGTGCCCGCCCAGGTGAGCATCTCCACGTCGTTCGGCATGTCACCGAAGGCGACGACCTCCTCGTGCGAGATGCCGCGCTCGGCGCAGCACAGCGCGAGGGTACTGGCCTTCGAGACGCCGGGGCCGCTGATCTCCAGCAGCGCGCTGGGGCTGGACCGGGTCACGTTCGCGCGCTCGCCGATGGCCAGCCGGGCGGTCATGAGGAAGTCGTCCGGGGCGATCTCGTGGTGGTAGGCGAGGATCTTGAGCACCGGCTCATCGGCACCCGGGGCGTCCGGCGCCAGAAGTTTCTCGGCGGGCGCGACGGTGTCGGGTGCTTCCAGGTGCAGCTTCGGGTACGCGGGCTCCTGGTAGAAGCCGTAGGTCTGCTCGATGGCGAAGAGGGTGCCGGGCGCGGCGTCGCGCAGCAGCCGTACGGCGTCGAGGGCGTTCTCCCGCGCCAGTTCCCGCACCTTGACGAAGCGGTGGGCGCCGGGGCCGCCGTGCAGATCGACCACGGCGGCGCCGTTTCCGCAGATGGCGAGGCCGTGGCCGTGGACGTGATCGCTCACGACGTCCATCCAGCGGGCCGGGCGCCCGGTCACGAAGAAGACCTCGATGCCGGCCGCCTCGGCGGCTGCCAGGGCGGCCACCGTGCGCGGTGAGACGGACTTGTCGTCGCCGAGCAGGGTGCCGTCGAGGTCCGTGGCGATCAGGCGGGGCGGGAGGGGGGAGGCCGGAATCCCGGGCCGTCGGGTCGCTGAGGTCACTCCGCCATTCTCCCGCATATGCGTGCACGGGCGTGCGGCGGTCCGCACATGTGAGTGACGTAACCCCTCACCTGCCCTTTTCCACACCGCAGGCCGTAAGCCGCAGACCGCGAGCGGCGGGGCGGGGGCGCCCCGGAAGGGGCGCGGGGAACGGCGCGAGCAACCCAGGACGACCCGCAGTCGCGCACCGGGCGTCGGTCCCTCCCCGCCGGGCGCCGCCCTTCAACGGGGCGTCAGCCCAACTGGGCGACCGCCTCCAGCGCGATCTGCTCGAAGACCTTCTCGTCCGCGGCGAAGTCGGAGTCCGGGATGGGCCAGTGGATCACGATGTCCGTGAAGCCCAGCTCCAGATGGCGGCCCGCGAAGTCGACGAACGCGTCGAGGGACTCCAGCGGGCGTCCGCGGTCCGGGGTGAAGCCGGTGAGCAGGACCTTGTCGAGCTCGCGCACATCGCGCCCGACCGTCCCGCACGCCGCGGCCAGCTTCTCCAGCTGTCCCCGCAGGGCGTCCACCGACTGCTCGGGCGTGCCCGCCTCGAAGATCTTCGGGTCCCCGGTGGTCACCCACGCCTGTCCGTGCGCGGCGGCGAGCTTCAGCCCGCGCGGCCCGGTGGCGGCCACCGCGAAGGGCAGCCGGGGGCGCTGCACACAGCCGGGGATGTTGTACGCGTCACGGGCCGAGTAGAACGTGCCGTCGTACGACACGGTGTCCTCGGTGAGCAGCCGGTCGAGCAGCGGTACGAACTCACCGAAGCGGTCCGCGCGCTCGCGCGGCGTCCACGGCTCCTCGCCGGTGCGCAGCAGCGTCGTGGCGTCGAACCCGGAGCCGCCCGCGCCGATGCCCAGTGTGATCCGGCCACCGGAGATGTCGTCGAGGGAGATCAGTTCCTTGGCGAGGGCCACCGGGTGCCGGAAGTTCGGGGAGGTCACGAGCGTGCCGAGGCGCAGCCGGTCGGTGGCGCCCGCAGCGGCGGTCAGTGTCGGCACGGCGCCGTACCAGGGGCCTTCGCGGAACGTCCGCCACGCCAGGTGGTCGTAGGTGAAGGCGGTGTGGAACCCGAGCTGCTCGGCGCGCTGCCAGGTGGAACGTCCTCCCTCGTGCCAGCGGAGGTACGGCAGGATCACGGTGCTCAGGCGCAGACTCATGCCGCAGAGCCTAAGCGCAGCCGTGCGGCACACCGAAGCGGCCCGGCGCGGGCCACCCCGCTCAGCGGTCCCTCAGTGGGTGGCCGGAAACCGCAGGTAGCGCGGAGGCACGGCGGCCGTGAGCCAGACGCCGTTGGCACTGACCGTGAAGACATGCCCGTCGCGGCTCATGGCGCCGGCGTCCACGGAGAGCACGACGGGGCGGCCTCGGCGGGCTCCGACACGGGTCGCCGTCTCGCGGTCGGCCGAGAGGTGCACGTCGTGGCGGTTCATGGGCCGCAGCCCCTCGGCGCGGATCGCGTCCAGACTGCGGGCGACGGTGCCGTGGTAGAGGTACGCGGGCGGGGTCGCCGACGGCAGTCCCAGGTCGACCTCCACGGAGTGGCCCTGGCTGGCGCGGATCCGGGTGCCCTCGATCGCGAAGCGCTGCTTGTCGTTGGCGGCCACCACGTGGTCCAACTCGTCCCGGGTGAACGGGAAGCCGTGCGCCGCCGCCGCGGCCATCAGTGTGCCGATCTCGACCCAGCCGGCGTCGTCGAGCGTGAGCCCGATCCGCTCGGGCTGGTGCCGCAGATGCTTCGAGAGGTACTTCGACACCTTCACGGTGCGCTTCTCTTCCGCGGTGCGTCTCCCGCTCGCGGTGCGCCTCTCCTTCATGGGTCTCTCGTTCATCCCGCCAGAGTGCCTGGAGAGACACTGATCACGCATTTGATTTTGGCCCGGAGGTTTGATCCACAGCCAAATGCGTTATCCACAGCCCCAGTTGAGGAATCTGTGGACAACTCCCCGATATTTTATGATGGTTCGTCAACTTCAGCCGTTTGAGGGCGGTGTGCGGCGAGTGTGTCCAAGGCCCGTGCCCTGACCTCGCGTTCGGCGGCCAGAGTGATGAACTCGGCCGCGTGCTCCGCGCCGACAAGCCCTTCCACGGCGGTCATTGTCGCGACCGGGACCGCCACGGTACGCGTCTCTTCCGCCTCCGCCCGCGGTTTCTCCACACCGAGGTGCCGGCGCAGCTGCCGATGGGCGAACAGCTGCATGGCCCGCGCCAGTTCGGCGTCCACCGTCTGGCGTGCGAGCGGTCGCAGGCGGCGTACGAGCTCGGCCGCTTCCGTGGCGTCGGAGTCGTTCGGCGGGTGTTCGCCGAGATAGCGGGCGAAGACGTGCTCGGCCGTGAACTCCAGGAACCGCGAGGCGATGTGCTCCACCTGACCCCTCAACTCCCGCAGATGGCCGGAGATCGCGGACAGCGGAACGCCCGCCTCGTACAACTCGACGGCCACCGCCAGCTCTTGGGGGCTCGGTACGAGGAATGTGTCCTCCTGGCCCGGAATCTGTCCCGGGATCCGTTCGAGCACGCCCAGCTCGATCGCCTCGGCCACCGCCGCGTCGTCCGGGTGCCCGCCGAACCGTTCGTCGAGCTCGGCCCGCGAGATACGGACCGCCTCCTCGTCCGTCCACGGCCCGTCGACCTCGGCGACCAGACCGAGCACGCCACCCAGGCCGCGCCCCGCGTCCCAGGCCTCCAGGAGCTCCTTGATGGAGGCCAGGGTGTAGCCGCGGTCCAGCAGGTCCGCGATCTGCCGCAGCCGGGCCAGATGGGTGTCCGCGTAGAGGTTGGCGCGCCCGCGCCGCTCCGGGCGGGGGAGCAGCCCGCGGTCCTGATAGGCACGGATCGTCCGGACCGTGGCGCCACTGCGGTGCGCCAGGTCCTCGATGCGGTACGCGGCGCCGGCCGGCTCGTCGATCACAGTCCCTGCCCTTTCGGTTCCCTGCCCCCGAGCGCCCGTCGCTACGCGATCGCGGCCCTGCCGATCGCCCCCGCCGCCGCCCGCGCCGCGGGCGACGTCGCCAGATACTCGACCGCGCGGCGCATCGAGCCCTCCTGCGAAGGATGGTACGAGCGCCGCAGATAACGCGGTACGGCCGAGCCGAGCTCCTTCCACGTGGGCAGCAGCCCCTTGCGCACCGCCCGGTTGTGCGCCCCGAGCGAATAGCGCAGCCGGCCCGCCAGTCGGGGATCGTGGCGTATCAGATAGCCCGCGCCCCACGCCCACATGTACAGCATCACCGGCGCCGTGACCGCCATGCCCGCGACCCGGCGCGCATACCGGGGCAGCCCCTCGCCGGCGCAGTGCTGGTACATGTCGAAGGCGACCGCGCGGTGCTCGACCTCCTCCGCGCCGTGCCAGCGCAGCAGGTCGAGCATGACCTCGTCGCACCCCGCCTCGTCCAGTCCCTCGGCGGCCAGCACCCAGTCGCCGAGCACCGCGGTGAACTGCTCTATGGCCGCGACGACCGAGAGCCGGAGGAGCAGCCACTCCCGGGCCGGTATGCGGCCCAGCGGCGGAGTCTCGCCCAGGATCCTCCGGAAGAGGAACTCGACGTGCTTCGTGTACGCGTCCGTGTCCAGGCGCTGCGCCGCCAGATGGTCCAGCACGTACGAGTGCTGCACGCTGTGCGTCGCCTCCTGTCCCATGAACCCCTTGACGTCCTTGAGCAGTTCGGGATCGGTGACCAGCGGCAGGCCTTCCTTGAAGACCTTGACGAACCACCGCTCCCCCGCGGGCAGCAGCAGATGCAGCACATTGATGACGTGGGTGGCGGTCGGCTCGTCCGGTATCCAGTGGAGCGGGGTCCGCTCCCAGTCGAAGGAGACCCGGCGGGGTGTGATGGCGTGGTGCTCTGTCACAGCGGTGGCTCCATCCGTGCGATCGCGCGCAGTGCCCTGGGAGCGAAACGGGACATGAGACGGCCGCCGCGGGCCTCCGCCGTCACGGGTACCACGGCCTGGTTGCGGACGACGGCCCGAAGAACGGCCTCGGCGACCTTCTCCGGCGGGTAGTTGCGCAGCCCGTACAGCCGCGCGGACCTTTTTTGGCGCCGCTTCTCCTCGTCGGCGTCGACTCCGGTGAAGCGCGCGGTCGAGGTGATGGCGGTGTTGACGAATCCGGGGCAGATCGCCGAGACGCCGATGCCCTGGCCCGCCAGCTCGGCGCGCAGACACTCGCTGAGCATCAGCACCGCCGCCTTGGAGGTGCTGTAGGCGGGCAGTGCCCTCGACGGCAGATACGCGGCAGCCGACGCGGTGTTGACGATGTGGCCGCCCTGTCCGCGTTCCGCCATCTGTTTCCCGAAGAGCCGGCAGCCGTGGATCACCCCCCACAGATTGACGTCGAGGACCTTCCGCCAGTCGTCCACGGTGGTGTCGAGGAAGGAGCCGGACAGTCCGATCCCGGCGTTGTTCACCAGGACGTCGACCACCCCGTACTCGGCGGCGACCTTCGCGGCGAGCTGTTCCATGGCCTGCTCGTCCGAGACGTCGACCGTCTCGGCCCAGGCCTCCGGGGCGCCCACGAGCCGGGACAGCTCCGCGGTGCGCGCCGCGCTCTCCGCGTCCCGGTCGACGGCCACCACGCGCGCGCCGGCCTCGGCGAACGCGAAGGCGGTGGCCCGTCCGATGCCGCTGCCCGCACCGGTGACCAGGACTAGCTGACCGCCGAAGCGCTCGGCGTGCGGGCCGCTCACCGCGAGTGCCGGCCGTCCGCTCTCGGTCGAGGTCACGAACTCGGTGATCCAGGCCGCCACCTGGTCGGGCCGGGTGCGCGGGACCCAGTGCTTCGCCGGGAGGGTGCGGCGCACCAGTTGCGGTGCCCACTGCTCCAGTTCGTCGTAGAGCCGCTCCGAGAGGTAGGCGTCTCCCAGAGGCGTGATGAGCTGCACGGGCGCGTGGGCGTACGCGTCGCTGCGGGGCCTGCCCAGGCGGGGGCGGATGTTGTCGCGGTACAGCCATGCGCCGTTGGCCGCGTCCCTGGGCAGCGACGAGGTCGGGTAGTCGCCGGCGGGGACCTTCTCCAGGCGGCGCAGGATCTTCGGCCACTGCTTGCCGAGGGGGCCGCGCCAGGCCAGTTCGGGCAGGGCGGGGGTGTGCAGCAGGTACACGTACCAGGACTTGGCGCCCTGGCCGAGCAGTTGACCGACCTTGCGGGGTGTCGGGCGGGACATGCGCTTCTTGATCCAGTGCCCGAAGTGGTCGAGGGACGGACCGGACATCGACGTGAAGGACGCGATCCGTCCTTCCGTGCGTGTGACCGTGGTGAACTCCCAGGCCTGCACCGAACCCCAGTCGTGGCCGACCAGATGGACCGGACGGTCCGGGCTGACCGCGTCCACGACCGCCAGGAAGTCGTCCGTCAGTTTCTCCAGGGTGAACCCGCCGCGCAGGGGCGTGGGCGCGGTGGACCTGCCGTGGCCGCGCACGTCGTACAGCACGACATGGAAGCGCTCGGCCAGGCGCCCGGCGACCTCGGACCACACCTCCTTGGAGTCCGGGTAGCCGTGCACGAGCACCACCGTGGGCTGTGTCGCGGGATCGCCCCACTCGGCGACACACAGCTCGACTCCGCCCGTACGCACCCAGCGCTCGCGCGCGCCCGCGAGGGGCACTCCGCCCGCGAGGGGCACTCGTCCTTCGCCTAGGGTCACTTGTCCTCCGCCCAGCGCCGCACGTGCGGCAGATCGTCGTCCAGCCAGAACGCGCTCTGCTCGGGGTCCCGGGAATCGGTGACCACGAGGATCTCCTCGAACTTCGCGCCCGTGCCCCGGAATCCGAGGTGCGGTTCGACCGCCCACAGGCCGGGACGCGGCGGGTGGTCGGAGAAGCGGTACGGCGACCACAGGGGCGACCAGCCGTCGCGGTGGCCGTGGAGCGCGTCGCCCGCCAGACCTTTCAGCGACTGCGTGCCGAAGCCGAACAGGCGTGGTGACCAGCGCCGTTCCCGGACGCGGTCCACCTTGTGGGCGATCACTCCGAAGGGGTACGCCCGATGCCGGTTCGCGTAGCCCTGGCGGACCATGAGCCGGTCCACGTCCTCGTAGATCTCCCGCAGCGGGCGCCGCTCGCGCACCTCGCGCAGCAGCAGCTCGCGATGCGCCTCCAGGTCGGCGAGCAGCCGGTCCTGCACCGGATTCGGGCCCAGCGAGCCGGAGTAGCCGATGTCCGCGGTGCAGCCCCCGAGGATCGGGGCCATGTCGAGGATGAACGGCATCCCCGGCTCCAGGCGCTTGTTGGTGGGGAAGAACTGCAGGGGGATCCGGAAGCCCGTGAACGCCGTACGGTCCCCGAACCAGGCGAAGGGCAGATGGAACCAGTCCCGGACCCCGCGTTCCTGCAGCCACTCGCGCTGCATCCGCGCCGCCTCGCGCTCGGTCACACCGGGCTTCAGCCGCGCGGCCACCGCCTCGGCGCACGCGTACGCGAGCCGCTGCACCTGCCTGAACCCGCCGAGCTCCGCGGCGAGCGGGCCTGATGAGGCCCCTGGCGAGGCCACTGCTGAGGTCATGCCACCGTCCGTTCCAAGCCGACTGCCGTACGCGCCCGTAACTTGACACTGATGAATGTGACCATTGTTGGCGGCTGAGTCAAGGGGTGGGTGCGAGACCTGTGGAAAACCGTGTGGTTGTGGACAACCCGGCCGACCCGGGCGACCCGGGCACAGCGGCGGCCGTCGGTTGTTCGACCTGAGGGGGACCCTTACGGGCCCGTACGCCTGGAGAGTGACAGCGATACAGCTCCCAGGTCTGACGACTGATGTGGCCTGCGCCACTACCTTCGAAATGTGACTGTGATCGCGACCGAAAGCCTGAGCAAGCGGTTCCCCAGGGTGACCGCTCTTGACCGGCTCTCCGTGGACGTCGGACCCGGTGTGACCGGACTCGTCGGAGCCAACGGAGCCGGCAAGTCCACACTGATCAAGATCCTGCTGGGGCTGTCCCCCGCCACCGAGGGCCGCGCCGCGGTCCTCGGACTCGATGTCGCCACCAACGGCGGCGACATCCGGGAGCGCGTCGGATACATGCCCGAGCACGACTGTCTGCCGCCCGACGTCTCGGCCACCGAGTTCGTCGTCCACATGGCGCGCATGTCCGGCCTGCCCCCGGCGGCGGCCCGCGAGCGCACCGCGGACACGCTGCGCCACGTCGGCCTCTACGAGGAGCGGTACCGCCCCATCGGCGGCTACTCGACGGGCATGAAGCAGCGCGTGAAACTCGCGCAGGCGCTGGTCCACGACCCGCAGCTGGTCTTCCTCGACGAGCCGACGGACGGCCTCGACCCGGTCGGCCGCGACGAGATGCTCGGCCTCATCCGCCGCATCCACACCGACTTCGGCATCTCCGTCCTGGTCACCTCGCACCTGCTCGGCGAGCTGGAACGCACCTGCGACCACGTCGTCGTCATCGACGGCGGCAAGCTCCTGCGGTCCAGCTCCACCACGGACTTCACGCAGCGCACGGCGATCCTCGCGGTCGAGGTCACCGACACGGACGAACACCCGGACGGCACCGGCGCACTGCGCGACGTGCTCCACGCGCGCGGGGTGGAGACCCACGACGGCAGCGGACTGCCCGGCGCGGGCCACATCCTCCTGCTCACCGCGCAGGGCGAGGAGACGTACGACCTCGTCCGGGACGTCGTCGCCGACCTGGGCCTCGGTCTGGTGCGCATGGAGCAGCGCAGGCACCACATCGCGGAGGTCTTCAAGGACAGCGACGAGCAGGCAGCCAGGGACGCAGAAGCACGGTCGGCCCTGAAGGACGGCGACGAACAGCGGAAGGAGGCGGTCGGCCATGGCGGTTGAGCAGCCCCAGGCACAGGTCCCGGCTCCGGCGCGCGGCGGCGAGCAGACCCGGATCCACAACATCGGCTACCGCAACTACGACGGCCCCCGCCTGGGCCGCGCGTACGCCCGCCGCTCGCTCTACTCGATGTCCCTGCGCGGCTCGTACGGCCTCGGCCGCTCGGTGAAGTCCAAAGTGCTGCCGATGCTGCTCTTCGTGGTGATGTGCGTCCCCGCACTGATCATGGTCGCGGTCGCCGTCGCCACCAAGGCGAAGGACCTGCCCGTCGACTACACGCGCTACGCGATCATCATGCAGGCCGTCATCGGTCTGTACGTCGCCTCCCAGGGACCGCAGTCCGTCTCCCGCGACCTGCGCTTCAAGACCGTCCCGCTGTACTTCTCACGTCCCATCGAGACCGCCGACTACGTACGTGCCAAGTACGCGGCGCTGGCCTCGGCGCTCTTCATGCTCACCGCCGCACCGCTGCTCGTGCTGTACGTGGGAGCGCTGCTCGCCAAACTGGACTTCTGGGACCAGACCAAGGGTTTCGGACAAGGGCTCGTCTCCGTGGCACTGCTTTCCCTGCTCTTCGCCGGCATCGGCCTGGTCATCTCGGCCGTCACCCCGCGCCGCGGCTTCGGTATCGCCGCCGTCATCGCCGTGCTGACCATCTCCTACGGAGCGGTGTCCACCGTCCAGGCCATCGCCTACAACCAGTCCAGCACCGACGCGGTCTCCTGGCTCGGGCTCTTCTCGCCCATCACGCTGATCGACGGGGTGCAGACCGCCTTCCTGGGCGCCACCTCCGCCTTCCCCGGCGGCGAGGGCCCGTCGAGCGGAGAAGGCGTCGTCTTCCTGCTCGTCGTCCTGGGACTGGTCGCGGGCTGCTACGGCCTGCTGATGCGCCGCTACCGAAAGGTCGGACTGTGACCGCCCGCCCGTCGTCCGCCACCACCCTTCCAAGGAACGGGCCGCGCCCATGAGCACCCTCACCATCGACCACGTCTCGCGCTGGTTCGGCAACGTGGTGGCCGTCAACGACATCACCATGACCATCGGTCCCGGAGTCACCGGCCTGCTCGGCCCGAACGGCGCCGGAAAGTCCACCCTCATCAACATGATGGGCGGCTTCCTGGCCCCCTCCACCGGCTCCGTCACCCTCGACGGCCGGCCGACCTGGCGCAACGAGGAGATCTACCAGCAGATCGGCATCGTCCCCGAGCGCGAGGCGATGTACGACTTCCTCACGGGCCGTGAGTTCGTCGTCGCCAACGCCGAGTTGCACGGCCTCGGCGACAAGGCCGCGCACCGGGCCCTCGCCACGGTCGAGATGGAGTACGCGCAGGACCGGAAGATCTCGACGTACTCCAAGGGCATGCGCCAGCGCGTGAAGATGGCCTCCGCGCTCGTCCACAACCCCTCGCTGCTGCTGCTCGACGAGCCCTTCAACGGCATGGACCCGCGCCAGCGCATGCAGCTGATGGAACTGCTGCGGCGGATGGGCGACGAGGGCCGCACGGTCCTCTTCTCGTCGCACATCCTGGAGGAGGTCGAGCAGCTCGCCTCGCACATCGAGGTGATCGTCGCCGGACGGCACGCGGCCAGCGGCGACTTCCGCCGGATCCGCCGCCTGATGACCGACCGTCCGCACCGCTATCTGGTCCGCTCCAGCGACGACCGCGCACTCGCGGCGGCGCTCATCGCCGACCCGTCGACGTCCGGCATCGAGGTGGACCTCCAGGAGGGCGCCCTGCGCATCCAGGCCGTCGACTTCCCGCGCTTCACGGCACTTCTGCCGCGAGTGGCCCGCGACCACGGCATCCGACTGCTCACGGTCTCGCCGTCCGACGAGTCCCTCGAGTCCGTCTTCTCGTATCTCGTCGCGGCGTAGGAGGCCGAAAGATGTACGACCCCACAGTCGCCCGGCTCACCTACCGCGGCCTCCTCGGCCGCCGCCGGGCCCTCATCCTGGGCGCCCTGCCCGTCCTGCTGATCGTCATCTCCGCGGCCGTACGCGGCTTCACGGGCGCCGACGACCAGGTGGCCGCGGACGTCCTCGGCGGCTTCGCGCTCGCCACGATGGTGCCCATCATCGGCGTCATCGCGGGCACCGGCGCGATCGGCCCCGAGATCGACGACGGCTCGGTCGTCTACCTGCTCGCCAAGCCGGTCAAGCGCCCCACGATCATCTTCACCAAGCTGATCGTCGCCGTCGCCGTCACCATGGTGTTCTCGGCGGTCCCGACGTTCCTCGCGGGGCTGATCCTCAACGGCAACGGCCAGCAGGTCGCCGTCGCCTACACCGTGGCCGCGCTGGTCGCCTCGATCGCGTACGCCGCGCTCTTCCTGCTGCTCGGCACCATCACGCGGCACGCGGTGGTCTTCGGGCTCGTCTACGCCCTCGTGTGGGAGGCACTCTTCGGGACGCTGGTCTCCGGGGCGAAGACGCTCAGTGTCCAGCAGTGGTCGCTCGCGGTGGCCCACAAGGTGTCCGGCGGCGATCTCGTCACCTCGGACGTGGGTCTCACCACCGGCACGGTGCTGCTGGTCGTGGTGACCGTCGCCGCCACCTGGTTCGCGGGACAGAAACTGCGGACGCTGACGCTGGCCGGCGAGGAGTAGGCCTTCCGGGGCCCCGTGAAGCGGGGTCTTCGGGTGGCCGATGCGGCTCCACGCGCGCGTGGAGCCGCATCTGTCTTCGATCTTGCGGTGATTTTTGATCTTGAAGTGGGTTTTACGCCGGTGACGGCACACTGGCCCGAGGGGATGCGACGAGGAGGAACGGGGATGACGGCACAGGCACCACGCGGCGACGGACACGGCGACGGACGCGGTGACGGACAGCGCCCCGGCGAGGGCCAGGGGGAGGCCGCCGGGGAGGTCTGGGACGAACTCGTCCTGGACGAGGACTTCATACGGTCCGCCGATACGGAGGAGCCGTCCGCGCGCGCCCGTATGCTCGCGGCCCGCTGGCGCGAGGGCGGCCCCGATCCACAGCCCTGGCGCTCCGACGAGCCGCCCGCGGGCTGGTTCTTCAGCAAGGCGCGGCGGCGCAGATGGCGACGCGGCTGATCCGCCCGCCCGCCCGCCGTGCGCCGGACGCCCTTTTAATCAGTGGCGTCCGACTCGTCCCACGGGCACAGTGGTCATGTCCAGGCCGCCGGGTTCCTCCGGCGCCGCAGTCCGGGTGAGGAGCACGACGATGCCCGTCAGTGGCAGTTCGTCGGACTCCCGAGAGGGCAGCGTGCGGGCTCCGGAGTAGTCAGCTCCGTCGAGTCCGCCCCGTACGGGAGCTGCCCGGGGCGGCCGCTTCGAGCGCGTACCTCCGCGCGGGCCGCCCTCCCCGGGCGGGGCTTCAAGGGCGCCGCGGAGCGGCTAGCCCAGCAGCCTCTCCAGCACCACCGCGATGCCGTCCTCGTCGTTCGACAGGGTCATCTCGTCGGCCACGGCCTTGAGTTCGGTGTGGGCGTTGGCCATCGCCACGCCGTGCGCCGACCACGCGAACATCGGTATGTCGTTCGGCATGTCGCCGAAGGCGATCGTGTCGGCGGCCTTCACACCCAGGCGGCGGGCCGCCAGGGACAGCCCCGTGGCCTTGGACAGGCCCAGGGGCAGGATCTCCACGATGCCCTCGCCCGCCATCACGATGTTCACCAGGGAGCCCGCCGCAGCCCGCGCCGCGGACGTCAGCTCGTCGTCGGTGAGACGCGGATGCTGGATGTACATCTTGGTCAGGGGCGCGGCCCACAGCTCGGCCACGTCGGTGAACGGGACGGACTTCAGCAGGCCCTGCACCCGGTAACCGGGGCCGACCAGGACGTCACCGTCGAGTCCGTCGCGGCTCGCGGCGAGGGCCAGCGGGCCGACCTCCGCCTCGATCTTGGCGAGCGCGAGCCCCGCCAGCTGCCGGTCGAGGGTCACCGACGTGAGCAGCCGGTGCGCCCCGGCGTCGTACAGCTGGGCGCCCTGGCCGCACACCGCGAGGCCCTCGTACCCGAGGTCGTCGAGGATGTGCCGGGTCCAGGGCACGGCCCGGCCGGTGACGACGAGGTGCGCGGCACCCGCCGCGGTGGCCGCGGCGAGTGCCTCACGGGTGCGCTCCGAGACCGTGTCGTCGGAGCGCAGCAACGTTCCGTCGAGATCGGTCGCGACGAGCTTGTACGGGAACGCCCCGGACGCCTCTGACACTTCGGAAGCCCCGGTGGACTCGGTGGTGCCGGTCACTTGGAGATCGGCTCCAGCAGTTCACGGCCGCCCAGGTACGGACGCAGCACCTCGGGCACCCGTACGGAACCGTCGGCCAGCTGGTGGTTCTCCAGGATCGCCACGATCGTGCGCGGAACGGCGCACAGCGTGCCGTTCAGTGTCGAGAGCGGCTGCACCTTCTTGCCGTCCCGCATGCGCACCGACAGCCGGCGGGCCTGGAAGCCGTCGCAGTTCGAGGCCGAGGTCAGCTCGCGGTACTTGCCCTGGGTCGGGATCCACGCCTCGCAGTCGAACTTGCGCGAGGCGGACGAACCCAGGTCGCCCGAGGCCACGTCGATGACCTGGAAGGGCAGCCCGAGGCCTGTCAGCCACTGCTTCTCCCAGTCGAGGAGCCGCTGGTGCTCGTTCTCCGCGTCCGCCGGATCGACGTACGAGAACATCTCGACCTTGTCGAACTGGTGCACGCGGAAGATGCCCCGGGTGTCCTTGCCGTACGTGCCGGCCTCGCGGCGGAAGCACGGCGAGAAGCCCGCGTAGCGCAGCGGCAGCTTGTCCGCGTCGAGGATCTCGTCCATGTGGTACGCCGCGAGCGGGACCTCGGAGGTGCCGACCAGGTAGAAGTCGTCCTTCTCCAGGTGGTACACGTTCTCCGCGGCCTGGCCGAGGAAGCCGGTGCCCTCCATGGCGCGCGGGCGGACCAGCGCCGGGGTCAGCATCGGGATGAAGCCGGCCTCCGTGGCCTGCGCGATCGCCGCGTTGACGAGGGCCAGCTCCAGGAGCGCGCCGACGCCCGTCAGGTAGTAGAAGCGCGAGCCGGACACCTTGGCGCCGCGCTCGACGTCGATGGCGCCCAGCGCCTCACCGAGCTCCAGGTGGTCCTTGGGCTCGAAGCCCTCGGCGCCGAAGTCGCGGATCGTGCCGTGCGTCTCCAGGACGACGAAGTCCTCCTCGCCGCCGACCGGGACGTCGGGGTGCACGAGGTTGCCGAGCTGCTGCAGGAGCCGCTTGGTCTCGTCGTCCGCCTCGTGCTGCTCGGCGTCGGCCGCCTTGACGTCGGCCGCGAGCCGGCCGGTCCTCTGGAGCAGCTCGGCCTTCTCGTCGCCCGAGGCCTTGGGGATGAGCTTGCCGAGCGCCTTCTGCTCGGAGCGCAGCTCGTCGAAGCGGACGCCGGACGACCTGCGCCGCTCGTCGGCGGAGAGCAGGGAGTCGACGAGCGCGACATCCTCTCCACGGGCGCGCTGGGAGGCGCGAACACGGTCGGGGTCCTCACGAAGCAGGCGAAGGTCAATCACCCCACAAGGTTACCGGTGCCGGGTTCCGGGGCACGACCCGGTATTCCGATCTGTCGCTTCTGTCACGCTTTGCGCGAATTATGGATTCGATCGAATTGTGCCGATCCGCGCCGGATCCGCGTCAATCGAAAAGGGCCCGGCTCCCTGGAACGGGGCAGGGTGGGTGCTGCGTGTTGACCCGATTCCCTTGCGGCGCAAGGGACTTGGCACAGGGGTTGTCCACAGGAATCCACACCTTCGAAAAGTTATCCACAGGCTGTGCGAAAGATCTGTGGACATCGGAAGTGATCGTTCCGAAAGCCGCATCCGGGACGGGGAATTCCCGAGCCAAACCCTCTCTACACCCACGTTCGGGTGGAAATGGTTCCCTCTAAGGGATTGGTCAGGGAAAACAGGTGGACGAAGGGTGACCTGCGGGGCTGTGGAAGCAGTTGTGGGTTGTAGGCCGATTTGTCGACTGTGTCGCACTTCGTTGTCGACTTGTCCCCAGGTCGAGAAGCGCGCCTGTGGATAACTTCTGTGGATGAAGAAGATCTGCAGGTAGGACCAGCAGGCAGGGCAGGCAGGCAGGGCGGTCGGGCCGGACGGGCAGGTCCGGTCAGAAGCGGCCGTCCTGGCAGCGCGCCAGCCAGTCCGAGGCCGCCGCGAACTCGCCGTCCGAGGTCCCCGCCCGCGGTGCGCGTACGTCCTTCGGATCGACGTCGGCCTGCGGATAGGACCCGATGAACCGCACCTTCGGGCAGACCCTCTTGAGCCCCATCAGCGCCTCGGCCACCCGCCGGTCCGCGATGTGCCCCTCCGCGTCGATGGCGAAGCAGTAGTTGCCGATGCCCTCGCCCGTCGGCCGGGACTGCAGCAGCATCAGGTTGACGCCACGGACCGCGAACTCCTGGAGCAGTTCGAGCAGCGCGCCGGGATGGTCGTCGCGCTGCCAGATCACCACGGACGTCTTGTCCGCACCGGTCGGCGCCGCGGGCCGGGCGGGCCGGCCCACCAGGACGAACCGGGTCTGCGCGTTCTCCGCGTCGTGGATCTCGGTCTCCAGGGCCTCCAGGCCGTACCGCGCCGCCGCGAACTCGCCCGCGAAGGCCGCGTCGTAACGCCCCTCCTGCACCAGCCGGGCACCGTCCGCGTTGGAGGCCGCCGACTCCCAGACGACGTCCGGGAGGTTGTCCCTCATCCAGTTGCGCACCTGCGGCTGGGCGGCCGGGTGCGCGCTGACCGTCTTGATGTCGGACAGCTTCGTGCCGGGGCGGACCAGCAGCGCGAAGGTGATCGAGAGGAGCACCTCGCGGTAGATCATCAGCGGCTCGCCGACGGCCAGCTGGTCGATCGTCGTGGTGATGCCGCCCTCCACCGAGTTCTCGATCGGCACGAACGCGGCCTCGACCTCACCGGCCCGGACGGCGTCGAGCGCTGCCGGAACGGACACCATCGGGACGAGCTGCCGGGTGGCCGACTCCGGAAGAGTCCGCAGGGCGACTTCGGTGAAGGTGCCCTCGGGGCCGAGATACGCGTAGCTGGCTGGCATGGCCTCACCCTAATGGGCCTTGCGGAACTGGGCTCACGCTTCCGGAACCACGCCCCATCAAGTGGATCTCAGCCCTCCAGCAACTTCTGTCCCACGTACTCCCCCTCCGCCGCCCCGCCGGGCACCGCGAACAGTCCGCTCGACTCGTGCCGGATGAAGGTGGACAGCGCGTCGCCGCGATCGAGCTTGCGCTGCACCGGTACGAAGCCGCGCAACGGATCGGCCTGCCAGCAGACGAAGAGCAGCCCCGCGTCCGGCACACCGTCCGCGTCGATGCCGTCGTGGAAGGAGAAGGGCCGGCGGAGCATCGCCGCGCCGCCGTTCTCGTCGGGCCGGGTGATCCGGGCGTGCGCGTTGATGGGGACCAGCAGCTTGCCGTCGCCGCCGGTCCTCTCCAGATCCATCGCGGTCGTCTCGGTGCCGCCGGTGCCGCTGGACAGTGGCGCCCCGTCGGACTTCCGGCGCCCGATCACGTCCTCCTGGTCCGTGAGCGAAAGCTTCTCCCAGTCGTCGAGGAGCATCCGGATACGGCGTACGACGGCGTAGGAACCGCCCGCCATCCACGCCGGGTCGCTCGCGTCGGGCACGAAGATCCGCCGGTCGAAGTCGGACTCCGAGGGCTTGGGATTACGGGTGCCGTCGATCTGCCCCATCAGATTGCGGGCCGTCAACGGGCGGGTGGTGGCGCCGGGCGAGCGGTTGAAGCCGTTCATCTGCCAGCGCACCTTGGCCGCCCGGCCCGCGTCCTGCTGGATCGCGCGCAGGGCGTGGAAGGCGACGAGGGAGTCGTTCGCGCCGATCTGGACCCACAGGTCGCCGTTGCTGCGGGCCTTGTCGAGATGGTCCGACGAGAAGTCCGGCAGGGGGTCGAGGGCGATCGGGCGCTGCTTCTCCAGCCCCGTACGGGCGAAGAAGCTGTGGCCGAAGCCGAAGGTGACCGTGAGGGAGGACGGTCCGGCGTCGCGTGCCACGTCCGTGTCGTCGTTCGCGGACGCCTCGCCCGCCATCAACCGCTCGGCGGTCGTCGACCAGCGCCGCAGCAGGGCCGCCGCCTCTTTGCGGCCCGCGCCCGCCGCCAGGTCGAAGGCGACGAGATGGCCCTTGGCCTGCAGGGCGTTCGTGATGCCCGGCTGATGTTTCCCGTGAAACATCGCCTTGTCCGCGCCCACCGAGTTGAGGAGCGCGGTCCGGTCGGCGGCGGGCGCGGCGGCGTAACCGGCCGCTCCGCCCGCCGCACCCAGCGCGAGGCCCGTGGCACCGGCGGTGCCGAGCAGGCGCCGCCGCGAGACGACACCCCTGGAGGGGGTCTTCGGAGCAGCGGTTTTCGGAACAGGGGTTTTCGGAACATAGGTCTTGGGAGTGGACTGTTCAGCCATGGTGTCGTTCAGCCGATCTGCGCGTTCTTGTCCACGGTCACCTGGTCGATGTCGGACGTCCGCACGGTCACCTCGATCTGCCAGCTGCCCGCCATGGGGATCTGCACCCCGCTCGCCGTCCAGTGTCCGGTGGCGATGCGGTCGGGGACCACGGGCAGCGGTCCGATGTCCTTCGCCTTGAGGGTGAAGGCGACCTTGACCTCGGGAATGTCGAAGGCCTTGCCGTTCGGCCGCTCCACGTAGACGTGCATGTCGTTGCCGCCGACGCGGGCCGGGTCCAGCTCGACGCGGGCTATCCCCTTGCCGTCCTGGCCGCCCGTGTCGAACGGGATGTCCAGCGACAGCGCCTCACCGGTCTGCGCCGCGGACGCGGCGGCGGTGGCGGCCTTCGCCTCCTCCTCCGTACGCCCCGGTTCGGTGGACGTGAGCACGGTGGTGACGGCCAGCAGGACGACCGCGACGCCCGCCTCGGCGAGCACCGAGCGGCGCAGGCCCGAGCGGAGCGGGTCGGCGTCGCGCAGGCGCTTGTCGCGCGCGGTGGCCACCGCGGCCCGCTGCCGGGCCAGCTGGGCGGCCCGCTTGCCACCGCCACCGCTGCCGCCTGCGGGGACCGTCTCCTTGTCGGCGGGACTCTTCTCGGACCCGCCGGACGCCTTGGACGCCTTGGCGCCCTTGGACCCCTTGCCCCCGGCCGGTCCGTTCGACTTCTTGGATGCCGTGACCCCGGCGGAGGCCTTCACGGACTCCTTGGCCGCCGGCGTCGGTGTCTGCGCCAGCCGGGTGGTCCAGCGTCGCGAGATCCACGCGATGCCGACGAGGACGACCACCAGGCCGACCTTGATCATCAGCAGCTGCCCGTACCAGGTCCCGGTGAGCGCGGACCACGAGCCGACCTGCCGCCACGACTGGTAGATCCCGGTCACGACCAGCACGGCCACGCTGCCGAACGCGACCTGGGAGAAGCGCTGAACGGCGGACCGTTCGATCGACGGCGCCCGGTAGAGCACCACCAGCAACGTCGACAGCCCGCCCAGCCAGACCGCGACGGCGAGCAGATGCAGGACGTCGGCGGGCATCGCGATCCCCGCCTGGAGACCGGTCGAGGCGTGCTCGGCCATCGCCCACGTCGCGGCGAGACCGGCCGCCACGACGAACCCGCCGATGGCGAGCCCGAAGGTCAGATCGCCCTTCTCCTCCTCGTCCTCGCGCTTCTCGTACGCCCCGAAGAGCACGGCGATGAACAGCGCGGCGGCGGCGAGCAGCAGCAGCCTCGACACCAGCGCGGCGCCCGTCTTGGTCTGCAGCACCTCGCTGAGCAGGTTCAGGTCGAAGATGTCCCCGAACTTCCCCGAGCCGGTGTACGACCCGCGCAGCATCAGCATGGCGAGCGTGGCCCCGGTCAGGGCGAGCCACCCGGAGACCACGAGCCGCTGCACCGCCCGTACACCGGTGCCGCGCTGCCAGCAGGCCAGCACGAAGGCCGAGCCGCCGACGAGCAGGATGAATCCCGCGTACGACACATAGCGTGCGAAGCCGTAGAGGCCGCCCACGAGCCCGCCGCCGGCCTCCTGGTCGGACACGGCGACGGTGGTCGTGGAGGGCGCACCGATGGAGAAGGTGAAGGCACCGGAGACGGGATGGCTGTCCGCCGACACCACCTGGTAGGTCACGGTGAACGTGCCGTCGGGCAGGCCGGAGTGCAGCTTCACGGCGTACGTGTTGCCGCCCTGCCCGGACGTCTTGCCGGTGTCGACGCGCTTGCCCTTGGGGTCGAGCACGCGCACCGAGCTGTCGGACATCGCGACCTGCTCGGAGAAGGTGAGCGACACCTGGGCGGGGGCCTCGGCGACCACCGCTCCCTGCTGGGGGTCGCTCCCGGTCAGGGCGGCGTGCGCGGAGACGGGCACGGCCCCGGCGAGGAGCGCGCCGGTGACGGCGAGGAGCAGCAGCAACAGCGTCCGCACACGGGGAGCGGTGGTCTGGCTCAACGGTGGTCCCTCCCTCAGTGGTGCGATGTCGTGAACGGAACGGACAGAGCAGGCAGAGCGGACACGGTGGACGGGCCGGTCGGGGCGGTCGGAGCGGAAGACGACCGCGCGGACGACTTCGTCGCCGCCGACGGCTGGTAGGTGGCGGATTTCACCGGCATCTCGACCTTGATCGGATCGGACTCGGTGAAACGCAGCTCCAGGGACACCGTGTCGCCCTCCTTCGGCTTGCGCTTCAGCTTCTCGAACATGAGGTGGTCGCCACCGCTTTCGAGGACGAGCTTGCCGTGGGCGGGGATGTCGAGATCCTTCACCTGCTCCATCGACTGCCCGACGGTCGTGTGGATGGTGACCTCGCCGGCCACGTCACTGGTGACGGAGGACAGCCGGTCGCCCGTGCCGCCGTCGTTGGCGATGACCAGGAATCCGGCCGCCATGGAGTCCGACACGGGCTGCGGCATATAGGCGGAGCCCACCGAGAGCCCGCTCCCGGAGCCGCCCGGGCCGTCGGAGTCCGAGTCCCCGCAGCCCGTCAGGACGAGTGCGGCGGCAGCCACGAGGGCCGCCGCGGACGCCGTACGACGGGTCACGGCTTCGCGCCCGTGATCAGCGCGGGGAGGTCCCTGGTGTAGTCGTCGACGGTGGCGTCCTCGCCGTACAGCACGTACCCGCCGTCGGTCTTCGGAGAGAAGGCGATGACCTGCGTGCCGTGCATGGAGGTGACCTTGCCGTCCTTGCCCTTCGTCGGCGCCTCGATGGAGATGCCCAGCGTCCGGGCGCCCGCCTGGATCGTGTCGAAGGAGCCGGTCAGGCCGACGACGTCCGAGTCGATGCCCTTGAGCCACTTGCCGAGCGCGGCGGGGGTGTCGCGCTCCGGATCGGTGGTGACGAACACGATGCGCAGCGAGTCCTTCTCGGCCTGGGACAGCTTCTTGTCCTGGGCGAGCTGCTTCTTGGCGACGGCGATGTTGTTCATCGTCAGCGGGCAGACGTCGGGGCAGTTGGTGTAGCCGAAGTAGACGAGCGTCGGCTTGCCCGCGGTCGCCTCGCGGAGGTCGTACTTCTTGCCGTGCGTGTCGGTGAGGACCAGGTCCGGCTTCTCGAACGGCTTGTCGAGGACCGTGGCGGCCTTGTCCGAGCCGGTCTCGGTGGACACCTCGGCGACGGCGTTGTCACCGCTGTCGCCGCTGCCGCAGGCGGAAAGGGTCAGAGCGGCCGCGGCGAACAGAGCGGCCACGGCGTACGTCTTCTTGCGCATAGTGCATTCTCCTGGGGACGCCGCACTCGGTCTCCGGTGTACGGGCCCCGGCCCCGGCCGGATACGGACCGGCCGGGATCGCGGTGAGCGTCCGACCTCGGATCGGTCGGACCGGACCTGCGCGGAGGCCGTACCGGACCGGCGGGGGCCGGCCTGGACCTGCGCGCAGGTCGTACTGGACTTAAGCGTTGCTACGCCGACGGCCGGCGAGAACGCCGAACGCCACGCCCGCCACACCGACGACGATGCCCACGACGCCCAGCACACGGGCGGTGGTGTCGCTGCTGTCGGTGGCGGCGGCCTCGGTGGTCGAGGCGGCGGCCTTCGCGTCGTCGGCCTTCTCGGCGTCGTCGTCGGAGGCGGCGGACCCGTGGTGGTCGTCGGTCGCGGCGGACAGCGCGAGCACCGGAGCGGGCGTCTCGGGCTCCTCCTCGCCCTTCTCCTGGGTCTCGATCCAGCGCACGACCTCGTCGTTGGAGTACGTCTGGATCGCCTTGAACACCAGTTCGTCGGCGTCCTCGGGCAGCGCGCCGATGGAGAGCGGGAACTTCTGGAAGAAGCCGGGCTGGATGCCCTTGCCGTCCGCGGTCCAGGTGACCTTGGTGACGGCCTCGTTGATCTTCTCGCCGTGCAGTTCGAGCGGCTTGTCGAGCTTGGACTTGGTGACCTTGACGTTCCAGCCGTCGACGGGCTGCGGCATGACCGAGGCGAGCGGGTGGTCGGCCGGGAAGTTGATCTCCAGCTTGGTGGTCGAGGCCTTGTCGCGCTCGTTCGGCACCTTGAAGTTGACCGTCGCGTAACCGCCCTTGGCGGCCGTGCCCTCGGGCTGCACGCTGACGTGCGCGAACGCGGGGCCGGACAGGACGAGGACGGCGGAGGCGGCGACGACACCGGTCGCGGCGATACGAGAAGCCTTCATGGCAGGAAACACTTCGCTTTCAGCACTGGTTCGGTGAAGAACTGGGGATTGCGCGCGTGGAAGAGCGGGCACGCGCGCGTGCCGCACGACGGCGTCCCCGGAGTGGTACGTCCGAAGAAGTACGTCCGAAGTGGTCCGTCGTGTCAGGCGGCGAGGGCGAGTGCCTCGCCGGCCGGCGGACCGCGCCGGCTGACCGAGTGCTGAAGAGCGGTCGTGTGCGGGGCCGCCGGCTCGTACGCCCAGAGGCGCGGTGGGCCGGGCACCGCCGGGAGCACGCCGGGCAGACCCGACAGCAGGGCCCGTACGAGCGCCAGGGCTCCGC
Organism: Streptomyces sp. NPDC127119; assembly: GCF_042677425.1. Classification (NCBI taxonomy): domain Bacteria; kingdom Bacillati; phylum Actinomycetota; class Actinomycetes; order Kitasatosporales; family Streptomycetaceae; genus Streptomyces; species Streptomyces sp. NPDC127119. The sequence continues at coordinate 73,427 of NZ_JBHXTO010000004.1, forward strand.
GCAGGGAGACCAGCGGCCCTTCCGCCACTCCGTGCGCCGAGAGCCGCAGGAGGCGCCGCAGGGCGATGTCCCCGCGGCGCAGCAGCCACCCGGCGGCGACCGCGGCGAGAACGTGACCGAGGAGCATGGGCAGCGACGGCAGCACCGACGCCGGCGATCCGACGGCGGCCGACATGGCGCCCGCCTGCTCGTGCAGGGCGTGCGAGGTGCCTGTGCCCGTACCTGTACTCGTGCCGCCGGTACCGGTGCCGGTGCCGGTGCCGAGTTGTGCGTCGGCGAGGATCCGCTGGGCCTGGGCGGGGCTGAGCGTCGCGACGGACGCGCCGCACACCAGCCGTGCGGCCCGGGCCACGAGCGAGGTGTCCAGGCCGGTGGAAGCCATGGAAGCCGTGGAAGAAGAGGCGGACGCGGTGACGGCCGTGCCGTGCTGTCCGAGTCCGAAGAGCGTGTGCAGCACCGTCTGGCCGGTCGCGAGGAGCACGGTGATGCCCGGCAGCGAACGCTCCCGCCCGGCGAGCGGCGCCGCGACGGCGAAGACGGCGAGGAACCCCACCCCGAGCGACCACAGAGGAACCGTCGCGCAGGAGGCGATGGAGTGGCCGGCCGCGGCCAGCACGACACAGACCGCGGTGAACACCGCGGCCCTCAGGACCCGGAGATCACCTCCGGTACGCGCGCGCTGGTGGGAGGCAGTCATGGCGGGCTCATCATCGCACTGGCCTTACCCGCCCCATACGGCAGGTCCACAAGATGACGTGCGGACCGGAAGGTACCGGAGGGTGCAGGAAGATGCCGGAAGGTGAGTTTCTGTGACTGTTCGTCCGTACACGCGCCCACATGTGTGCCCGTACACGCGCCGGCATCGTTCGACATTGTGTCGGATACATACCGGCCATACACCGGCAGATGGCGTCGGTACATCCCCCGTATGGGCGTTGTCACGTCGACCGCACGCTTAGTTCCGGGTTCCCGCGGCAATACGTAACGGTATGTCGAGCCGCGGCCAGGAGGCTGGAGCATGAGCATCTGGTGGTCCCTCCATCTCCGGCGTGAGGCGGCGAGTGTTCCGCTCGCCCGGCGCCTGCTGATCGGCACGATGGAGTCGGCGGGGGTGGATCCTGACATCTCCTACGACATCTCCGTCGCGCTGAGCGAAGCCTGCGCCAACGCCGTCGAGCACGGGGGCGACACGGACCGGGGAAAGCCCACCGAGGCCTACCGGGTCACCGCCTATCTGGACGGCGAGAAGTGCCGTATCGAAGTGACCGACTCCGGCCCGGGGTTCCCGTCGGGCCGGAGTCGTGCGCCCGTGCGGCCCGCCCACAGCGACGCGGAGCACGGCCGGGGCCTGGGTCTGATCCAGGAGCTCGCCGACCACGTCCACATCGGCAGCTCCGTCAGGGGCGGGGCCGTGGTCAGCTTCGACAAGATCCTCAAGTGGCGCGAGGGCACACCGCTGCTGGCCACCTGACGGCACGTCCAGGGCCTCCGAAGAGGGCTGTTTTCCCGCCGATTTCAGCTTTCCCGGCATTCTCAGGGCGCTCACAGCTTTCACCCATGTCCCTGACGGGTGGCCTCCCTAGCTTTTCCGTCATGACGGGAACACACAAAGGCACGAGCATCACGCGGCGCCGGGCCCTCGCGGTCACCGGCGGTACGGCCGCGGCCGGCGGCCTCGCGATCGCCGGATACCAGTCCGCCTTCGCCGACGGGACGACCGCCACGGCCGTGGGAACCGCCACGGAGACGGCCTCCGCGAGTGCGTCCGCCACCTCGGGCAGCGGCACCTGCGTCCTCATGTCCAGCGTCACCGAAGGCCCGTACTACCTGGACGGCGCCCTCGTACGGAAGGACATCACCGAGGGCAAGAGCGGTGTCCCGCTGACGCTGCGGATCACCGTGCAGGACACCACGGAGTCCTGCGCCCCGGTCGCCGGCGCGGCCGTGGAGATCTGGCACTGCGACGCCTGGGGCTACTACTCGGGCTACACGACGGCCAACCCCGGCGGTTCCGCGCCCGCCGAGAGCGAGGACGGCTCGACCGCCGACGACAAGACCTATCTGCGGGGCTACCAGGTCGCCGACGCCAACGGGGCCGTCACGTTCGAGACCATCGTCCCCGGCTGGTACACGCCGCGGACCTGTCACATCCACGTGAAGGTGCACACCGGAGGCGAGAAGGAGGACGGCACCTACGAGGGCGGCAAGGTCAACTACACCGGCCAGCTCTTCTTCGACGACGACATCGCCGAGCAGATCTTCGAATTGGAGCCCTACTCCAAGCACTCGGGCACCTGGACCAAGCTCGACGACGACATGGTCTACGACGGAGGGGGCGCCTCCAGCGGCCTGCTCACCCTCAAAGCCGTGCACAAGAAGGACCCCTCCAAGGGCTTTAAGGGCTCCATCACGCTCGGGGTCGACCCGGACGCCGAGAACACCGGCGCGGGCAGCGGCGGCGGTGACGGCGGGACGCCCCCGAGCGACGCTCCCGGCGGGAGCCCCGGCGACGCCCCGAGCGCGTCGGCCTCCTCCTCCGCCTCCTCCTCGTAAGGGGGGCCGTGGGCGATGAGCAGCCGTGCGGACGAGACGCTGGCGCGGGCCGCGGTGACCGCGCTCACCGGGCAGCTGGCGCTGGCACCCAAGCCAGGACTGCCCGACCCGCGTGATCTCGGTGCCCGGGTGACCGGCGAGGACCACTGTTCGCTGCGCTGGTCGGCCAAGGCGCTGGAGCCGGGCCTCGCGGCGATGGCCGCAGCCGCCCGCCGCACCGGTTCGGCGACGCCCGAACTCCGGGCGGAACTGGGTGCGATCGGGCGCTGCACCGAGCACTCCGTGGCCCTGGCGGGCGGCGGGCACCGCGGAGCGCTGTGGGTGCTAGGCCTGCTGGTCTCCGCCGCGGCCCTGGAACCCCGGGCCGGCGGACGGGACCTGACCGCGGCCGCCAAGCGGATCGCGGCCCACTCCGACCGGCGGGCGCCACGACGGCCCTCTCGCGGCTCCTCGGTCTCCGCGAAGTACGGCGCGGCGGGCGCCCGGGGCGAGGCGAAAGCCGGCTTCCCCCATGTGCGCCGGGCGCTGGACACGCTGGCCGCGGCCCGCACCGCGGGCGTCCCCGAGCCGTACGCGCGGCTCGACGCCCTGCTGACCGTCATGTCGACGCTCCAGGACACCGAGTTGCTGTACACGGCGGGGCCGCACGGTCTGCGGCACGTGCAGGCGGGTGCGCGCGGGGTCGTCGAGGCGGGCAGCACGTCCACCGGGCCCGGCCGCGCGGCCCTGGAGGCCTTCGACGAGGACCTCCACGCGCGCGCGTGGAGCCCCCGCGGAAGCAGCGGACTGCTCGCGGGCGCCCTGTTCGCGGACTCGCTTCCGCTGTGGGTCAGTTCACCGGTACCGGCCGCTTGACGGTCGGTCCGGCCGCCGGGCCGCCGATCGGGCCCGCGCCCCGGCCCTCCGCGCCCCGGCTCCGCACCGCCCACCGCACCGCGGGACCCATCGCGTACGAGGCCAGCTTCACGGGCCCAGCTTCACGAGCCCGAACGCCGTACCGCGCGCGTGGCCGACGCCGTGCCCGTGATTCCGCGGGCCGTCCGCACCTGGAAGAGCGCCGACGTCTCCGGAGCCGCCGCGTCCACGGCGGGCAGCGGGGCGACCTGGGTGCCCGCCCCCTGCCGCGCGGTCGGACAGCCCTCGGCGACGAGCTGGTCGTACGCCGCCTTCGCCGTGCCGCGCGAGATCCCGAGTTGGACGGCGAGCCGCCGGGTCGCGGGCAGCCGTGCCCCGGCGGCCGACCGCCCGTCGGAGACGTCGGGATCCCCTTCACTTGAGTGCGCGTCTCATGGGGCGCCCTTTTTGGGGCGCGGGGAACCGCGCGGTCTTTTGTCTTCAGGGGCGCGGGGAACTGCGCGACCAGCCACAGCGCACCCGCAGACGACGAAAATGGCCGGGCACCCCATCGGTACCCGGCCATTCGTGTCGGTTCATGCCACAGCACAGCGCCGACTCATGTCATCGCACATCAGCCCGTCAGCGAAGCCATCCACGCCTCGACCTCGTCCGACCGGCGAGGAAGCCCCGCGGACAGGTTCCGGTTGCCGTCCTCCGTGACGAGGATGTCGTCCTCGATCCGGACGCCGATGCCCCGGTACTCCTCCGGCACAGTCAGGTCGTCCGCCTGGAAGTACAGCCCCGGCTCGACGGTCAGGCACATGCCCGGCTCCAGCGTCGCGTCCACGTACGTCTCCGTCCGCGCGGCCGCGCAGTCGTGGACGTCCATGCCGAGCATGTGACCGGTGCCGTGCAGCGTCCAGCGGCGCTGCAGCCCCAGCTCCAGGACCCGCTCGACCGGGCCCTCGACGAGCCCCCACTCGACGAGCTTCTCGGCCAGCACGCGCTGGGCGGCGTCGTGGAAGTCTCGGTACTTGGCACCCGGCTGCACGGCCGCGATGCCGGCCTCCTGGGCCTCGTACACGGCGTCGTAGATCTTCTTCTGGATCTCCGAGTACGTGCCGTTGACGGGCAGCGTGCGCGTGACGTCGGCCGTGTACAGGGTGTGCGTCTCCACGCCCGCGTCCAGCAGGAGCAGGTCCCCGGAGCGCACCGGGCCGTCGTTGCGCACCCAGTGCAGCGTGCACGCGTGCGGTCCGGCGGCGCAGATGGAGCCGTAGCCGATGTCGTTGCCCTCGACCCGCGCGCGCAGGAAGAACGTGCCCTCGATGTACCGCTCGCTGGTCGCCTCGGCGCGGTCCAGGACCCGTACGACGTCCTCGAAGCCGCGCACGGTCGAGTCGACCGCCTTCTGCAGCTCGCCGGCCTCGAACTCGTCCTTGACCAGCCGGGCCTCGGAGAGGAAGACCCGCAGTTCGGCGTCGCGCTCGGCGGTGGCCTTGTCGGTGAGCGCCGCCTCGATCCCGGCGTCGTAACCGCGCACGACCCGGACGGGCCCGGTCGCCTCGCGCAGCCTGTCGGGGAGTTCGCGGACGTCCGAGGCGGGGATGCCGTACAGCTGTTCGGCCTCGGTCAGGGAGTGGCGGCGGCCGACCCACAGCTCGCCCTGGCCGGAGAGCCAGAACTCGCCGTTCTCGCGGTCGGAGCGCGGCAGCAGGTAGATCGTGGCCTTGTGGCCGTCCGTGGCCGGCTCCAGCACGAGGACGCCGTCCTCGGTGAGGCTGCCGGTCAGGTACGCGTACTCGACCGAGGCACGGAAGGGGTACTCCGTGTCGTTCGAGCGGGTCTTCAGGTTCCCCGCGGGGACGACCAGGCGCTCGCCCGGGAAGCGCGCGGAGAGCGCGGCGCGTCGGGCCGCCGTGTGCGCGGCCTGCGCGATCGGCGCCAGGCCGTGCAGCTCCGTGTCGGCCCACCCGGACTTCATGCTCTCGGCCAGTTCGTCGGACACGCCCGGATACAGGCCGTTCTTGCGCTGCTTGATGGGCTCTTCTTCATCCGCCTGGTCGGCGGCATCTTCAAGCACGGCTTCCGGGGTCTCCGGAATGAGCGCCTCCGACACGATCTGCCTCCTCGATACGACTCTGGACGCCTCCCATCGTACGGTCGTACGGAAGAGCGCCCAGGGCCGGAAGACCCGATGACGTGCGGCTCACACACGGGGCGCGTCGGCGCCCCCGGGGAAGCCCCCGCGGCTCACTCGGACCGGCCCGTGCCGGTCGTGCGGCTCACTCGAAGCGGGCCGCGAGCAGCACCACGTCCTCGTCGCTGTCGGCGTCGTCGAGGCCGTCCGGCAGCATGGTCCGCAGGACGTGGTCGGCGACCGCGTCCGGGTCCGCCCGCAGCGCCCTGGGCACGCTCGCGGCGGCCGCGTGCAGCCGCGAGAAGGCCCGGTCCATGGGGTCGCCGGTCCGGTGCAGCAGCCCGTCCGTGTAGAGCAGAACCGTCTCTCCCGGCTCCGCCCGGAACTCCACACTGGGCGCCTCCCAGCACGCGAGCATGCCCAGGGGCGCCGAGAGCGACGTCTCCACGTACTCGGTGCGCCGCTCGCCGATCACCAGCGGCGGGCTGTGTCCGGCCCCGGCCAGCGTGATCTTGCGCAGCGCCGGCTCGCAGTACGCGAACAGGGCGGTGGCGGAGCGGGCCGGTTCGGTGAGCCGCAGCAGCAGTTCGAGGTCGGACAGGACGGCGACCGGGTCCTCGCCCTCCATCACCGCGTACGCCCGCAGGGAGGCCCGCAGCCGGCCCATCGCGGCCACGGCGCTGGGTCCCGACCCGGTGACGGACCCGACCGCGAGGCCGAGCGCGGCGTCGGGCAGCGGCAGCGCGTCGTACCAGTCGCCGCCGCCGCGCGGTCCCGTGCGGTGCCGGGCGGCGAGCTGGACCCCGGAGACCCGGGGCAGCCGGGAGGGGAGCAGCTCCTCCGAGATCGTCGTGATGCACGCGCGCGTGCGCTCCAGTTCCACCAGGCGGGCCAGGTGCTCGGCCGCGTACGCCGTGTAGAGGCCGACCAGGTGGCGCTGCCGCTCGACCGGCTCGGCCGGCTCGTCGTAGAGCCACACGGCGGCGCCGAGACGGCCCGCCGCGTCCGTGGACAGCGGAAGCGCGTAGCTCGCGGCGTAGCCGAGCCGGGCGGCCACCTCGCGGTGCCGCGGGTCGAGCCCGTCCTCGGAGAGCAGATCGGGCTGGGCGATCTCACCCTCGCCCCCGGGAAGCCCGTCGAGGATCTTCCCGTACGACGTGGAGCTGCGCGGGACGGTCTCGATGTGCCCGAGATCGGCCCGGGCGAGCCCCAGGCCGATCGTGGTGTCCGGGCCGAGGCCGTCACCCGGTTCCAGCACCACGAGACCGCGCCGGGCGCCCACGAGGGCGGCTCCGGCGCGCAGCAGTTCCTGGAGGGCGTCCGCCAGTGAGGCGGTCCGTGCCAGTCGCTCGGTCAGCTCGTGCAGGGTGGTCAGATCGGACACCCAGCCTGCGAGTCTGTCCTGGAGGACGGCGCCCGGGGCGTGTGGAGAAGTGGCCGGTGGGGAACCCGAGGTGGCACGTGTCGGCGCGACAGTGTGTGTGGGTGAGGGAACCGTTGAATCGATTCCAGCCACTTTCGGGAGGTGAGGGGCGTTCATGGTGTCCGGCTTTCCGACCGGTGCGTATTGCTCAATAGCATCGCAAACCCCCATGTCATTCTGCGCCGCTGGCAGTGTCTCCACATGTACACGCACTCGTGAGGGGATGTCCAGCATTGTCCTGCTGGGATTCCTGGTGTCCGTGGGACCGCTACGGAAAGGTAAAGTTGGCTTAAAATAGACTCTAGTCACGGTGTATTGCGGTCGACTGGCCTAGCTCGACAGAGCGTCACAGCGGTCGTGATGGGTACGTACTCGGTGAAGGCCAGGTGTGGTGGGGATCCTCACGGAACCCTCCCGGAACCTGGCGCCGGACCCGGGCGTCTTAACCACCGACGACCGTGCCCCATCCTCCCGTGGCGGAGGCGGCGAGATATACGCGGGACAGCAAACGCCAGGCGCCGCCACCCCACGCCATGCCCGTGCTTTAGCCAGACGCAGTATGGACGCGGACGCAACCAACGCTCGGCCCATAGGGGTTCCCCTTGTCTCTGACGAGGGTGTGATGCGCCAGTAGGTACGCACAGTGAAGTGATCGACACATGGTGTGATGTGGTTCCTCGGCGTTCAACGGAAAGGAACGAGCGCACATGCGCGAGATCCTCGGAAGGCGACGCAGGCTCCTGTCCAGGCGAAACGACGGGAGGCCTGAGATGCTCAGCGCGGCCCTGACCTTCGCGACCCAATGGCAGTGGCCCGTACTCCCGGGTGTGGCCCCGGACCCGCAGGGGCGGGCCCGATGCGGGTGCCCGGACCCGGAGTGCACGGTGCCAGGTGCCCACCCCTTCGACCCCGGCCTGCTCGCGGCCACCACGGACGAGCGCATGGCGCGCTGGTGGTGGACGAACCGGCCGACGGCCCCGATCATCCTCGCCACCGGAGGAAACGCCCCGTGCGCGGTGAGCCTGCCGGCTCCGGCCGCGGCCCGGGCGCTGGCCGCCCTCGACCTCAAGGAAATGCGCCTCGGCCCCGTGATCGCGTCCCCGACGCGCTGGGCGCTGCTCGTGAAGCCGTACTCCCTGGAGCAGCTGGGTGAGCTGCTCTACGCCAAGGACTTCGTGCCCGGCTCGCTGCGTTTCCACGGCGAGGGTGGTTACGTGGCCCTGCCGCCGTCCGAGACCGGACAGGGCGGGATCCGCTGGGAGCGGGCTCCGCTGCCGGGTTCGGCCGCCCCCTGGGTGCCCGATGTCGAGGCCGTGGTGGACGCGGTGGTGGAGGCTCTCACTCGTACGGGTGTGAGCGCCCCCGAGTTGTAGGGGACTCGGGCGCGCGGCGAACCGCGCGCCCGCCCTCGCTCGTTATCGTCCCATTTATGCTGCGTCACTCCGGGGGACGACCCCTGGACTCCCTGTACTCACCGCACTCCCCGGACCCCGACCGACCGGATCCCCGAAAAGTCCGCCTGGCGATGCTGGCGGTCATCGTCGTTCTCACGGTCGCGCTGCCGCTGGCGGTGGCCTCCGCGGGGCCGGTGGGTCGCGATGCTCCCGCGTCCTCCTCTGCATCCTCACCGTCTTCCGCACGCGCGTCCGCACAGTCGTCGGACGGCGACGGCCGTGACGCGGGTGAGCGGGGCGCCGACAGCCGTAACGCCGACGGCCGTGAAGCCGGCGTCTCTGGTTCCGCCGGTTCCGCCGGTTCCGGTTTTGGCGGTTCTGGATCCGACGGTTCTCGTTCTACCGGTTCTGGTTCCGGCGGTCCCGGTTCCGGCGGGGCGCCCGACTCCGGTCACGCCGACGGTGGGGCGGCCGACCGGCACCCCTCGGCTTCCGAGCGCTCCCTGACGCTCGGCGTGGGGCTCGCCACCGCCGCCCGCTGCGGACCCGAACTCACCTCCCCCGACGGCATCGAGGCGCAGACGTGCGTGCTGACGCAGGGGCGGGAGACCTGGGCGCGTACCTACTACCGCAACGCGACCGGTGACGCCCTCACGTCCGTACTGACTCTTCTGGCGCCCGGAGGCCGCACCGTGCGGATGTACTGCGCGGTGGGCGCGGACGACGAACCGGGGGTGTGCGAGACACCGCGGGAGCGGACGGCGGGCGACGCCTCGGAGTACTCGGCGATCGCTGAGTTCGCCGGGTCCGCGGAAGGGACCGACGGGCCGCTGCTTCTGCGCTCGGGGAGCAACTCGCCTGTGCAGAAAGCGCGTTGAGGACTTCGCCGAGGACGGTCCCGAGTCCGGACATGAAAAGACCCGGTTGCTGGCGACGGGGGATGCACCAGCAACCGGGCTATTGGAACGGTAACAAGAGATCGGCTGTTCGCAAATTCGATCTCGGCTATTCAGACACGGATTCGCTTGTCACGACCGGGAGTTGTGACAGGAGTCACCCGCTTTGCGCACCTGTCGCCCGGCTGACCGGTCGGTCAGCCGGGGTGGGGTGCACGCCGTGCGTCAGCTGAGGGTGACCTGGCGATTGGTGAGACCGCCGCGCGCCCGGCGCTCGTCCGCGGTGAGCGGTGCGTCCGTGGCCAGCGCGGCGGCGAGCCGCTCGGCGAACTCGGACGCGGGCTTCTCGATGTCCTCGGCCGATACGCCCGTCGGCAGGTCCCAGACCGGGACGGTGAGGCCGTGGGCACGGAAGGAACCGACCAGCCGGGTGCCTTCGCCGAGGCTCGACCGGCCCTCCGCGTGCAGCCGCGCGAGCGCGTCCAGAAGCTGCTCCTCGGGGTGCGGCATGACCCAGCGCAGGTGGTTCTTGTCGGGGGTCTCGCACCAGTACGCGGCGTCGACACCGGCGAGCTTCACCGTCGGGATGGCGGCGGCGTTGGCGCGCTCCAGGGAGGCGGTGACCTCCGTGGCGGCGTTCTGTGCGTCCGGAACCCAGAATTCGAAGCCCTCGTGCACAACTGGCTCGAACGCGCCTTCGGGGTCGAGGAGATCCTGCAGGCGCACTCCGTCGCCCGGGGCGCGGCGGCCCTGCACCGGAGTGCCCGGTTCCGCGGTGAGCGCGCGCTGGAGCGTGTCGGCCAGGTCGCGGCTGATGTCGCCGGACGCCGTGTCGTTCTGCAGGCCGATGAGCACCGAGCCGTCCTCGCGGCGCAGGGCCGGCCAGGCCATCGGAAGCACCGTCGCGAGCGTGACCGACGGCACGCCCTCCGGAAGGGCCTCCTTCAGATGCAGCTCGACGGTCGCCGCGGGCACCAGCTCGCGCAGCGCGATCCAGTCGCCCTCGCTCGGCAGGCCCTCGAACGGCCGGTGGACCAGCTCGGTCACGGCGTGCGCGGCGGCGCGTCCGTGACACGCCTTGTAGCGGCGGCCGCTGCCGCAGGGGCAGGGTTCGCGTGCTCCGACAACCGGGACGTGTCCGTCTGCTCCGGCGGCGCGGGCCCCATCCTGCCGCTGCGGCTGCTTGGCCTTCGTCTGGGGTCGCTTCTTGGCCATCGTGGATGTCTCCCGGTTACGGCTCGACTCGTACGGGCGCGAGCCTAGCCGTTCGTACGGGGACCGACGGGACCCTGTGGACAACGTGCCGGGTCGCACCCGGAGCGGTGCTTCGGTTCGTCCCGGAACCAGCACTTCCGTCTGCTTCGGCCCGGCGGGCCCACTCGGCCCGCCCTGTTCAGTAGGTCCGGTCGGTTCAGTAGTTCCGGTCGGTTCGGTAGGTCCAGTCGGGCGGACCGGCCCGGCCGGTCCATCGGGCCCGCCCTGTTCGGTCGGTTCCGCCGGTCCGGCAGGTGCGGTCAGTCCAGACGGTCGAAGACGTCCCCGAAGTCCAGGTCGGATATCGCGGACGCCGTGGATGCCGTGGACACCGCCGGGGCCGCGACCCGCGTGGCGAAGTCGTTGCGCCGGCGTACGGCACAGGCGTCTTTGTGTACGACCACCCACACCGTGACCTCACCGCGGGCGTCGTCCCGGACACCCCAGTCGACGGCCAGCGCCGTGATGATGTTCAGCCCACGGCCGCCGCGCGCGGTGACCGAGGGCGTGGCCGGAACCGGACGCGTCGGACCACCGCCGTCCGTCACCTCGACGGTGAGTCTGCCGGTCGGTTCGACACGCCACGCCGCCCGGACGTCGCCGTCCCCGGCAAAGGCTTCACCCAGTGGCCTGCCATGACGGCAGGCGTTGCTCAGTAGTTCGGAAAGGATCAGTACGGCGTCGTCGATGACCGTTTCCGCCACACCCCCGGTGCGTAGTTGATCCCGCATCCGGTGCCTTGCTTCTCCCACGCCCGCAGGGCCATGGGGTACGGCCATGCTCGACGACGTGGGCACCTCTTGTGCCACCATCAACGCCACCCCCGAGACCTCCTTTGCCCCACGCCACGGTGTGGATGCCCTTCTGGGATGGACCGGAAACCGGCCAATGCACGTGCAGTGACGCACTCGTAACGATCGAACACGGAACGAATGCGCCGGAGCACTCCCTGTAATCGAGTGGCCTGAAATCGACCATATGGCCGAGATGTGACAGCTCGTGGGCGGAACGTGTGGGGCCTGTGGGGAACGGGAGGGGAGTGGTTTCAGCGGCCCAGCTGGCGCAGTACCGCGCGCGGGCGGTTGGTGATGATGGCGTCGACGCCGAGCCCGAGGCACAGGTCGACGTCCTCGGAGTCGTTCACCGTCCACACGTGCACCTGGTGACCGGCCCGCTTCAGACGCTCGATGTACGCCGGGTGATTGCGCACGATCCGCATCGAGGGACCGGCGATCCGGACCCCCGGAGGCAGCCGTCCGTCGCGCAGCCGGGGCGAGACGAACTGCAGCAGGTAGACCGTCGGCATCGTCGGGGACGCGGCACGGACGCGCTGCAGGGAGCGCGCCGAGAAGCTCATGACGCGTACCGGCGACTCGGCGGGCGAGGACGGTGCGTCCAGGCCGAAGCGCTTCAGGAGGACCAGCAGCCGCTCCTCGACCTGGCCGGCCCAGCGTGTGGGGTGCTTCGTCTCGATGGCGAGCCGTACGGGACGGCCGGCGTCCGCCACGAGTTCGAGCAGGCGCTCCAGGGTGAGGACGGACTGCTGCTCCCAGGAAGGGGGCCGTTGCTGCTCCCAGTCGGGCGCCTCGTCGCGGTTCTTCCAGGAGCCGAAGTCCAGGGCGGCGAGATCCGCGAGCTCCAGGGCGGAGACGGCGCCGCGTCCGTTGGAGGTGCGGTTGACGCGGCGGTCGTGGACGCAGACGAGATGCCCGTCCGCGGTCAGCCGTACATCGCACTCCAGGGCGTCGGCCCCGTCCTCGATGGCTTTCTCGTACGCGGCCAGAGTGTGCTCGGGGGCCTCTTCGGAGGCCCCGCGATGAGCGACGACCTGGGTCGGGTGCTGTCGTGCGTGGGTCACCGCGTCATGGTGCCACCGCGAATTTGAATGGGTACGCGTGGGACGGGTGGCGGGATCGGCGGTGAGATCAGGCGCGAGATCGCCGACGGGATCGGCGGCGCGGGCCGTGCAGTGGTTTTGTCAGACCTGTCCTATATAAATGAAGATCTCGGAGTCACAGGTGCCGCTTATGGCGCCCTGACGTCCTGTGGGAAAAGCTGACGGCATACAAAAGCACATGCACAGCTGAATCGTGCCGGTTCCCGAACACGCGTGGTGGAGTCCTGAACGCCCGCGACCGAACGTGACCGGATGCGAACTTACTGAACAGCCGTGGATCGAGAGGAAGAGCTGTGAGCACCGAGAACGAGGGCACTGCAGTACCCCCGGCCCCGTCTGCACCTCCCGTGCCGGTGGATACTCCCGCTGCTTCCGCGCCCCCGGAGCAGGCGGTATCGCCGGGAGCGGGTCCCGCGGGTCCCGCAGGTCCCGCGGGTCCCCACGAGGGCGCGAACCGGCCTCAGGGGCCGGGCTCCTTCCCGGGAGACGCGCCGACGGCCACGTTGCCCCCGACACCCTCCGGGGCTCCCCAGGGCGCCGTTCCGGCCCCGGAGGGAGGCGCCTGGCCGCCTCCTCCGCCGGCCACGCCCGCGTACACGAACGAAGCGGGCTCCGGCCCGTACGCGACAGGCGGCGAAGGCGGCTCCGGCCCGTACGGAGGTGGCGGCGCGGGCGGTTCGGGCCCCTACGGAGGCGGCGGCGAAGGCGGTTCCGGTCCTTACGGAGGCGGCGGCGAGAGCAGCTCCGGGGACGTCTGGGGTGCCTCGTACCAGCAGCCCGCCCCCAAGCCGAAGTCCGGCGGGCGCGGCGGTCTGGTCGCCGCGGTCCTGGTGGCCGCGCTGATCGCGGGCGGCGTGGGCGGCGGCATCGGCTACTGGGCGGCCGACCGCAACGACGACTCCTCCGGCTCGACGACGGTCTCCTCGTCCGAGAGCGGCGGCGACCTCAAGCGCGACGCGGGCACGGTCGCGAACGTGGCCGCCACGGCGCTGCCGAGCACGGTCACCATCGAGGCCGAGGGCAGCAACGGCGAGGGCGGCACGGGCACCGGCTTCGTCTTCGACAAGCAGGGCCACATCCTCACCAACAACCATGTGGTCGCCGAGGCGGTCGAGAGCGGCAAGCTGTCGGCCACGTTCTCGAACGGCAAGAAGTACGACGCCGAGGTGGTCGGTCACGCCCAGGGCTACGACGTCGCGGTCATCAAGCTCAAGAACGCGCCGGACAACCTCAAGCCGCTGCCGCTCGGCAACTCGGACAAGATCGCGGTCGGCGACTCCACCATCGCGATCGGCGCTCCGTTCGGGCTGTCGAACACGGTGACCACGGGCATCATCAGCGCGAAGAACCGCCCGGTCGCCTCTAGCGACGGCAGTTCCAGCAGCAAGGCCTCGTACATGAGCGCCCTGCAGACCGACGCCTCGATCAACCCGGGCAACTCCGGAGGTCCGCTCCTGGACGCCAAGGGCGCGGTGATCGGCATCAACTCCGCGATCCAGTCCACCGGCGGCGGCCTGGGCGGCACGAGCCAGTCCGGTTCCATCGGCCTGGGCTTCGCGATCCCGATCAACCAGGCGAAGAACGTCGCCCAGCAGCTCATCAAGACCGGCAAGCCCGTCTACCCGGTCATCGGTGCCTCCGTCTCCCTGGAGGAGGGCACGGGCGCGAAGATCACCGAACAGGGCGCCGCCAACTCCGACGCGGTCACGCCGAACGGCCCCGCCGCGAAGGCCGGTCTCAAGCCCGGCGACGTCATCACCAAGCTCGACGACCGCGTGATCGACAGCGGCCCCACCCTCATCGGCGAGATCTGGACCCACCAGCCCGGCGACACCGTCAAGCTCACCTACACCCGCGACGGCAAGCAGCGCACAGCCGAAGTGACCCTGGGCCAGCGCGAGGGCGACAGCTGACCGGTTAGTCTTGTCCCCGCGCCGATCTCTCAGCGGCGCGGGGTGGGTTGCCCGAGCGGCCTAAGGGAACGGTCTTGAAAACCGTCGTCGCAGCGATGTGACCGTGGGTTCAAATCCCACACCCACCGCAGATGAACGGCCCCTGACCAGGTAGATCGGTCGGGGGCCGTTGTCGTGCGCGCTCTCCGCCGATCACCGATCTCCCCCGTCGGACACCGGCCCGTCGGGCACGGGAGGCTCACGGCGGGGACACGGACACCCCATGCCGCTCTACGACTTGGGCAATTCAGTGACGAAGGTTCCGGTGCCTGGCTGCATCTGTGCCGGCCCTGCGTCGCGAAGTGCAGTGAGGACACGTCGGGCCGTCATCACCCCGAATCGCGAGAACGCCTGGCGACCGACCCGGGAGCGTGGACGACTGGATGGAGTCGACGTGAACGAGGGCACGCAGCATCAGCCCGCCTCGAACGGCCCGAACGCGGCCTCCGAGGAGCCGGTCATCTATGGCTACTGCACCTGGCACTGCGGCTACAGCGCCGACATCCGCGTGATCAACGTGGACGAGCAGGGCTCCGGACCAGGAGGCATGCAGTCCGCCTGCCTCCCCTGCCGGGAGAAGTACGACCTGATCCCGTATTCCGAGCGGCCATGACCGGAGCCTGGCGGCCACAGCCGCCCCCCGCCGCCGACCTCACAAGCTGGCAGTACCTCGGCTGGCGCTGCTGCTGGTGCGCCGGACTCCTGCGGGAAGACACCAGGTCCGCCGGCCGCGCCGAAGGGCACAGCGGGGCACACGATCTGTCCGTCGAGGTGTACGAGTGCGGCCCGCACTGCCCGCAGCGCCCGATACAAACAGAAGACGCTTAGCCGGTTAGTTGCCTGCTCCGGGCTCTCGGCAAGTCCCGTCTCCTTGTGGGCCGGCTTCAGAGGCGTGCGCTACGGGCGGTGGTTCGTCATGCGGGATGCCGACGTGACGGTCGAGCGGGCCTCGCGTTCCGTGAGACCCGTGCGGACGGCGGCCTCGACCAGGGCCTCGGTCAGTTGAGGGCCGAAGCCGTTCTCGTAGGCGCGGCAGGCCGCCCAGAAGAGGCGGGTGTTGCGCTGACCCTCGTGCGCGGCCAGGACGAACTGGACGAGGCCCTGACCCTGCTGGCTCGGCGTGGCCGTCGTCGGGGTGTTGTGGGGGCGGGGAGGCGGCGTCAGGAGGCGCAGCAGGGACGTCGGGCAGGGCGCGGGCGGCAGCTGAGCGGTGCCCGGAGCCGTGCTGTAGACGCCGTGTTCGGTACGGGAGCCGGGGCCGACGAGGTAGCCGCCGGCACCGCGGATGTCGATGCCCGGGGCCAGCCGGCTCGCGGAGTTGGGGACGACGACGTCGGGCGGGCCGCTCAGCCAGAGGTGGCGGCCACCACTGGGAGTCAGGACGACGACCGTCTCGGGGATCGTGAACAGATGGCGCAGCGCCAGTTCGCGAAGAGCCGCGGACGAGTCCGTACCCGACTTGGTGTCCAGGTCGATGCCGATCAGGTGGTGGGGTTCCAGGCCGCAGGCGATCCCGTAGCCGGTGGCCCAGGGGGCGGCGGCGAAGAGCGCGCGTATGCGGCGGGGGTCGGTCGAGGCGTCGTACACCCCGTGTCCGAAGCGGTCGCACTCGCCGTGGCAGGGCGGTGCCGCCGGGTCGTCGCGGTGGGGTGAGCGCAGCGCGGGGAGCTTGGTCCGGGACAGCGGGATGACGGCCAGTCCGCGTTCGGCGGCTGACAGGGCGTGTGCGAGGGCCAGCGTCGTGGCCTGCCGGTCGATGGTGGCCATGCATCCATGTTCGTACTAGTGTTCGAAAAAGGGAAGAGGTGGGGGCGGAGGGCGCCCCGGAAAGGGTGGATAAACCCGCCCAGGGGGATTGGCTGAAAAGGTGACGAAACGCTTCATCCCTTGCGGTGTATGGGATTGAGTCGCCCGCACCATCCTGAACTGCGGTTTTGGGGGCGTGAAGGGGGTTTATCGACATGTACTCACGCTTGCGAGCGAATAGCGGCTTCCGGGGTGGTTCGCCGGGGATTCGGTGGGCAATTCTGATCTCGCGACGTCGTGATCGAACTCCGAGGCGGTCGGCCAACTGCCCCGGAACCAGCTGTACTCAGCCGGTCCTGACCGGTAACCGGTCCCGACCGGTACGTACTTCTCGCTTCTGGAGGAACTGACATGGCAAGCATCCGTACCGCCCGCGTTCTCGCCGCCGCGGCAGCCCTGCCGCTCGCCGCCGCCCTCTTCTCGGGAGTGGCTGTGGCCGACAACGGCTCCTTCGCGGACAACGGATCGAACGCCGCGGTGGCGACCGTCGGTGGCAGCGGAGTCGGGGGTGACAACTACGGCACCTCGTCCACGACGCAGCAGCAGGCCGTCGGTTCCGGCGCCTCGAACCAGAGCAACACGGCTCAGGTGAACGGGTCCGCGTTCACGGCCATCGACCAGTCGAACGACAACGTCGCCGTCAACTTCACCCACCTCTGGTGAGCCGGCGGCCGCCGGGGACTGGAGACCCCCGCCGGCCGTATGCCTCCTTGGTGGGGTGCTTTGTGGGGTGGTAACACGTCTGCGCGGCGGTGCTTCGGCATCGCCGCGCAGACGTTTTTGCGCGCACCTCCGCGCCAGCGCTCCTGCGGCCGGTCCGTGCTCCTGAGGCCGGTCCGTCGGGCGACCTTGAACCTTGACAGTGGGATGTATCTGACGGACAGTCAGAAATCCTTGTTCGTACGAGGTCCGGGAGGGCCGTCGTCGTGCATCTCGCCCCCACCGAACGCCAGCGACGACTACGCGCCGAACTCCGTTCGTACTTCCGGGAACTGATGCCGGAGGGGCCTGCTCCTGCCAGCCCCAGCCCCAGCCCCGGCACCGCTGCCGATACCGGTTCAGGTTCAGGTTCCGGTTCCGCGGGGCAACGGGCGCTGCTGCGGCGGATCGGTGCCGACGGATGGCTCGGTATCGGCTGGCCGGAGGCCTACGGGGGCCAAGGGCGAGGCCCCGACGAGCAGTTCGTCTTCTTCGACGAGGCCTGCCGGGCGGGCGCCCCGATCTCCATGGTCACGCTGAACACGGTCGGGCCGACGCTCATGAAGTACGGCACCGAAGAGCAGAAGGACTACTTCCTGCCGCGGATCCTGCGCGGAGAGCTCGTGTTCGCGATCGGATACAGCGAGCCGTCGGCCGGTACGGATCTGGCCTCGCTGCGGACACGGGCCGCGCGGGTCGGCGGCCCTGAGGGGCGCTCGGGCCAAGAGGGGCGCGAGAGGCAAGACGGGCGTGAGGGGCAGGAGGAGCGCGCGGGGCTCGACGAGGAGCCCGGCGGTGGGTGGGTCGTCGACGGGCAGAAGGTGTTCACCTCCAACGCCCAGCGCGCCGACTGGATCTGGCTCGCCTGCCGTACGGACCCCGCCGCGCCGAAACACAAGGGCATCTCGATCCTGCTGGTCCCCACGGACGCGCCCGGGTTCTCGTGGACGCCGATCGAAACGGTGGGCGGGCTGACCACGACGGCCACGTACTACGACGGGATCCGGGTCCCCGCCTCCCGCCTGGTCGGCGAGGAGAACGGTGGCTGGGGGCTCATCACCAACCAGCTGAACCACGAACGGGTCGCGCTCGCCGCTCTCGGTATGCAGGCCGAGGACTTCTACCTGGCCGCGCAGGCCGCCGCCCGCGTCCCCGATCGGGTGACCGGGCGGCGCAGGGTTGACGAGCCGTGGGTGCGTTCGAGGCTGGCTGAGGTACATGCCCGGCTGGCGGCAACGCGCCTGCTCAACTGGCGTTTGGTGGGTGATGTGGGGGCCGGCCGACTGGCCCCCGGCGATGCCAGCGGCGTGAAAGTCGTGGGAACCGAATCGGCCGTCGCGGTGTATCGAATGTGTCAGGAGATCGTCGGATCGGACGCGCTGGTCCGGGCCGGTTCGCCGGGGGTGTTCGGGGACGGCGAGCTGGAGCGGATGAACAGGGCGGCGCAGATCAACACGTTCGGGGGCGGGGTGAGCGAGGTGCAGCGGGAGATCGTGGCGACGATGCGGCTCGGGATGACGAGGGGGCGGCGGTGAGCGAGCGGGCGATGTCAGGAGAGAGGGGTGCGGCGGGCGAGAGGCGTGCCGCGGGTGAGAAGGCCGCGTCCGGGGAGAGGCCGGTGTCCGTGGACGTGACCGAGGGGGGATACGAGGACATCCACGCGCGGTTGAAGACGTACGAGGGGCTGACGGCCGTCGGAGGCGTCGGCAAGGACCTGGTCAACGAACCGATGATCCGGCACTGGTGCGAGGCGATGGGAGACACGAATCCGGCGTACGCGGGTGCGGACGCCGTCGCGCCGGCCACCATGCTCCAGGCCTGGACGATGGGAGGGCTCTCCGGCCACGGGGGTCGCTCGGAGGCGTACGTCGAGATGCTCGGCCTGCTCGACTCCGCCGGGTACATCTCGGTGGTCGCCACCGACTGCGAGCAGGAGTATCTGCGGCCACTTCGCCCGGGGGACCGGATCACCTTCGACTCGGTGATCGAGTCGGTCTCCGAGCGCAAGACGACCAAGCTGGGCACGGGGTACTTCGTCACGACGCGGACGGATGTACGGGCAGGGGACGAACCGGCGGGGACGCATCGGTTCCGCATCCTCAAGTACGTACCTGCGGGGCGGCGCAGGACGGACGACGCGACGGGCAGGGCGGAGACGGCGGCCAAGGGGGCTGTGGCGGATGCCGGGGAGGCCCAGACACCCACCAGGGCGGCCGTGGCGCCCACCGGAGAGGCCCAGGCGCCGTCGGGAGCGGCCCTGGCGCCGACCGCAGAAGCCGCGCCCGCCCCCCGCCCCAAGCGACCCCGCCCCGTGGTCAATCGCGACAACGCCGGCTTCTGGGAGGGCGTGTCCCGGCACCGGCTGCTCATCCAGCGCTGCGAGAAGTGCCAGACCCTGCGCTTCCCCTGGCTGCCGGGGTGCAATTCCTGCGGCTGCCTGGAGTGGGACACGGTCGAGGCGGCCGGTGAGGGGACCGTCTACTCGTACGTGGTGATGCATCACCCGCCCTTCCCGGCCTTCGACCCTCCGTACGCGGTGGGCCTGGTCGAACTCGTCGAGGGCGTCCGGATGATCAGCAACGTGGTGGGGGTGCCGCACGACCGCGTGCGGATCGGAATGCCGGTACGGCTGGAGTTCGCGCGGGTGGACGAGGAGCTGGAGCTGCCGGTCTTCCGCGCCGTCGAGGGGAGCGGGGGCTGATGGACTTCACGCCGACGGAGGAGCAGACGGCGGCCCGCGAGCTGGCCGCGCGGATCTTCGGCGACCTGTCCACGCACGAACGGCTGACCGCCGTGGGGACGGGCAGCGACACGGAGTTGTGGAAGGCGCTGTGCGAGGCGGGGCTGCCCGCCGCCGTCCAGGACATCGGGCTCCTCGGGCTGGTGCTCCTCCTGGAGGAACAGGGGCTGACGACGGCCCAGGTGCCGTTCGCCGCGAGCTGTGTCTACGGGGTGCTGGCGGTGTCGGCGCACGGCTCGGCGACACAGCGGGAGCGGCTGCTGCCGGGGATCGCGGACGGGTCGGTCGTGATGACGGGCGCCCTGCCCGGCACCGCGGTACGGGCAGCCGCGCCGGGCGAGTTGAGCGGGGTGACCCCCGTGGTGCCGTGGCTCCGCGACGCCACGCACGTGCTGATCGCCGACGAGGAACAGCGATTGTGGCTCGTACGGACCGCCGACGCCCGGTGCGAGCCCGTCGAGTTGACGGCTCCGTGGTCGGCCGGACGCCTCACCCTGGACGCCGCCCCGGCCGAACGACTCGGTGGCGTCGATGCGTACGACGACGTGCTGGCCACCGCGCGCACGGCCTTCGCGGGGCTGCAGGCAGGAGTGTGCGCGGGCTCGGTCGCCAGAGCCGTCGCGTACACCAACACCCGCGAGCAGTTCGGGCAGCCGCTCGCGGCCAAGCAAGGGGTCCAACTCCGCGCTGCCGACGCCCACATGGACACCGAGGCGATACGGGTCACGGCGTACGAGGCGGCCTGGCGGCGGGACGAGGGGCTGGACTACGCCGCGCAGGCGCTGACCGCCGCCTGGTGGGCGTCGGAGGCGGGACAGCGGGTCGTCCACGCGGGGCAGCATCTGCACGGCGGTGCGGGAGCCGACCTGGAGCATCCCGTGCACCGGCACTTCCTGTGGGGACGGCAGCTGGACGCGTACCTGGGGTGCGGGAGCGAACTCCTCCAGGAACTGGGGGAGTCGATCGTGCACGGCGAGGCAGAGGGCGAGGGGGACGTATGACCACCGAGGTCGGGCCGGCGCGGATCGGCGATGTGCTGGCACCGCTGGAGATCGAGATCACCCGCACGCTCGTCGTCGCCGGGGCGATCGCGTCGCGCGACTACCAGGACGTGCACCACGACGCCGAGTCGGCACGGCAGAAGGGTTCGCCGGACATCTTCATGAACATCCTGACGACCAACGGGCTGGTCGGGCGCTACATCACCGACCACTTCGGGCCCCGGTCCGTGCTGCGCAGCGTGGCGATCAGGCTGGGCGCTCCCAACCATCCGGGCGACACCATGGTGCTGACCGGCGTGGTGGAGGACGTCCGCGGCGACACGGCGACGGTTCGGGTCGTCGGCGCCAACAGCCTCGGCAACCATGTCACGGGCACGGTGACGGTCACGGTTCCGGAACCGGAACCGGAACCGGAACCGGAACCGGAACCGGCATTCGTACCGGAACCGGTGACGCGGACGACGACAGGCACCACTTCGGCGACGACAGGCACCACCCCGGAGGCGACCGCCACGACGCCGGAGGCGACCGCGACCAGCTCGGAGGCCCGGCCATGAGTGTGCGGAGGAGGGACAGCCTCGGCGGACGGGCTGCCGTCGTCGGGATAGGGGCCACCGAGTTCTCCAAGGACTCGGGGCGCAGCGAGCTGCGGCTCGCGGTGGAGGCGGTGCGGGCCGCGCTGGACGACGCGGGGCTCTCACCGGGCGATGTGGACGGCCTGGTGACGTTCACGATGGACACCAGCCCCGAGATCACCGTCGCCCAGGCGGCCGGCATCGGCGAGCTGTCGTTCTTCTCCCGGATCCACTACGGCGGCGGAGCGGCCTGCGCGACCGTCCAGCAGGCGGCGCTGGCGGTGGCCTCGGGGGTGGCCGACGTGGTGGTCTGCTACCGGGCGTTCAACGAGCGGTCCGGGCGGAGATTCGGCTCCGGGGTCCAGCACCGGGTGCCGTCCGCCGAGGGCGCTGCGCTCGGCTGGGCGCTGCCCTTCGGACTGCTCACGCCCGCGTCCTGGGTGGCGATGGCGGCCCAGCGCTATCTGCACACGTACGGCCTGACCTCCGAGGCGTTCGGGCAGGTCGCGGTCGTCGACCGGAAGTACGCGGCGACCAATCCGGCGGCGTACTTCCACGGCAGACCGATCTCGCTCGCGGATCATGCGGCGTCCCGTTGGATCGTCGAGCCGTTGCGGTTGCTCGACTGCTGTCAGGAGACCGACGGCGGGCAGGCCCTGGTCGTCACCTCGGTGGAGCGGGCGCGCGACCTTCCGCGTCCGCCGGCCGTGATCGTCGCGGCCGCCCAGGGCGCGGGGCGGGCCCAGGAGCAGATGACCAGCTTCTACCGGGACGATCTGACGGGGCTCCCGGAGATGAGTGTGGTGGCGCGGCAGCTGTGGCGTACGTCGGGGCTGACGCCGGCCGGGATCGACGTCGGGATCCTGTACGACCACTTCACGCCGTTCGTGCTGACACAGCTGGAGGAGTTCGGGTTCTGCAAGCCGGGTGAGGCCGCGGACTTCGTGGCGGAGGAGCGGCTGCCGCTGAACACCCACGGAGGACAGCTCGGGGAGGCGTATCTGCACGGGATGAACGGAGTGGCGGAAGGGGTCAGACAACTGCGCGGTTCGGCCGTGAACCAGATACCCGGAGCCCGCCGGGTGCTGGTGACGGCGGGGACGGGTGTTCCGACCTCGGGGCTGATCCTGGGTTCGGACGACCGGGCCTGATCCGGGGGTCCGCCCGATCCCCGGTTCGGACGATCGGGGCTGATTGCGGGGCGGACGGATGAACGTGGCGCGTGTCCGGGCCCTGCAGCGAGGGCGGGGCCGTTGACTCGGCCTATGCGTTGGCTGCGATGTCACAAGATGATCGTCGGATTCGGGTTCGTGCTGCTCCTGCTGGGGCTCACGGCGGCACCACCGGCACAGGCGGGGCCCCGGTCGCCGGGTGCCGCCGCACCGGTGGATTTCCCGGACCGGGAGTCAGCTGTCCGGGAGTTCGGTGCGAGACCCAAGGCGCTCACGTTCAAGGGCCGTGCGTTCGACACCTGCCGGGCGCCGTCCGCGGACACCATGAGGCGATGGCGGGCGTCCCCGTACCGGGCCGTGGGGGTCTACT
This sequence comes from Streptomyces sp. NPDC127119, assembly GCF_042677425.1. Lineage (NCBI taxonomy): Bacteria > Bacillati > Actinomycetota > Actinomycetes > Kitasatosporales > Streptomycetaceae > Streptomyces > Streptomyces sp. NPDC127119. Next base: position 96,136 of record NZ_JBHXTO010000004.1, read on the forward strand.
TCGGCGGGCGCGGGCGGGCCTGCCGGGCACAGCCCCATCTGAGCCACCGCTGGATGCGGACGGTGCGGGACCAGGGCTGGCGGGTGCTGCCGCTGTACGTGGGCTCGCAGTCGACCTGTGTGTTCGCGCGGCACAAGAAGAACGTACGGATCGGGCGGCATCCCTGGAAGCAGGGGACGACGGAGGCCCGCGACGCGGTGAAGAGGGCGAAGGCGCTCGGAATGAGCCCCGGCAGCCCGCTCTTCCTGGACATGGAGGCCTATGCGTACCGGAACAAGAAATGCGCACGCACCACGCTCCTGTTCGTGCGGGGGTGGAACCGTGAGGTGTCGCGCCGGGGGTATCTGCCGGGGTTCTACAGCAGCGCCGCGTCGGGCGTCGCCCACATGGAGCGCTCGCGGCGGGCCGGGGTACGGGACCTTCCGTCGGTGGTGTGGTTCGCGCGATGGGGCGTGAAGAATGGGCTGCACCGTGAGCCCGTACTGCGGAAGACCGCGTGGGCGCCCGCGCGGCGCATCCATCAGTACGCGGGGAACGTACGGGAGCGGCACGGCGGCCGGACGCTGCTGATCGACCGCAATCTGATGCACGCGCCCGTCGCACGCGTCGAGTGAGCTGTCGGGGGTGCCGTGCGGCGGCCCTGGTGCGCGGTCGTACTACTCCGGCACCATGCGGGAGGCCGGGCTACTGCGGTGGGAGTGCGCGGGGGCCCGTCTCTCAGGGGTGAACCCTCAGGGGTCGTGAGCCTCGTGTCCACCTTCAGGAGGTGGGGCCTGCCCCCCTCCTACAACCTGAGGCGGACACGGCTTCGGGACCTGCGGCCGATCCGCTGGAGTAGGGGCGATCCTAGCGTGGAGCCATGACCACACCCGTCTGCACCAGCGCTTCGAACGTGGCGACGCGGACCCATGCGTACCCGTCGTTCTCCTCGTACGTGAGGGCTCGCCAACCTGTGTTGCTGCGTACCGCGCGCTCGCTGACCGCGAACCCGTGCGACGCCGAAGACCTGCTGCAGACCGCCCTCACCAAGACGTATGTCGCCTGGGAGCGGATCGAGGACCACCGGGCGCTCGACGGATACGTGCGGCGGGCGCTGCTGAACACGCGGACGTCGCAGTGGCGCAAGCGGAAGGTCGACGAGTTCGCGTGCGACGAGATGCCGGAACCGCAGGTTCCGCCGGCCGGGGACCCGGCGGAGCAGCAGGCGCTGCACGACGCGATGTGGCGCGCGATCATGAAGCTGCCCGCGCGGCAGCGGGCGATGGTCGTCCTGCGGTACTACGAGGACCTGAGCGAGGCGCAGACGGCGGAGGTGCTGGGCGTGTCGATCGGAACGGTCAAGTCGGCCGTGTCGCGGGCGCTGGGCAAGCTCCGTGAGGACCCTGAACTGGGCCCCGTGCGCTGACCGGCGCGGGTGGGCACGGAGCGGCACGCTGAACGGAACACAGGGCGCAGGACTGGGCAAGCAATGCTTGCCGTGATGTGATCGATCACCCAGGAGTAGTGACATACCGCGCGGTATGTGAGCAGAATCAGCCCAACCCTTACTACCGCGTAGGCAATGTCGCCCCCGGGAGGACGCCGTGCTGAGCACGATGCAGGACGTACCGCTGCTGATCTCTAGGATCCTGACCCACGGATCGACGATCCACGGGTCGTCCCAGGTGATCACCTGGACCGGTGAGGCCGAGCCGCACCGGCGTTCGTTCGCCGAGATCGGGGCACGGACGGCACGGCTGGCACACGCCCTGCGCGACGACCTCGGAGTCCGGGACGACGACCGGGTCGCCACGCTGATGTGGAACAACGCCGAGCACGTCGAGGCGTACTACGCGATCCCGGCCATGGGCGCGATCCTCCACACACTGAACCTGCGGCTGCCTCCCGAGCAGCTCGTCTGGATCGTCAACCACGCCGCCGACCGGGTCATCGTGGCCAACGGTTCGCTGCTCCCGCTGCTCGCCCCGCTGCTCCCGCACTTCGCGTCGGTCGAGCACGTGGTCGTCTCCGGCCCCGGTGACCGCTCGCTGCTCGACGGGGCGAGTGTCCAGGTGCACGAGTACGAGGAGCTGATCGCGGACAAGCCGGACAGCTACGACTGGCCCGCGCTGGACGAACTCCAGGCCGCGGCCATGTGCTACACCTCCGGCACGACCGGCGACCCCAAGGGCGTCATCTACTCGCACCGCTCCATCTACCTGCACTCGATGCAGGTCAACATGACGCAGTCCATGGGACTCACCGACGGGGACACCTCCCTCGTCGTGGTCCCGCAGTTCCATGTGAACGCCTGGGGCCTGCCGCACGCGATGTTCATGACCGGCGTGAACGTGCTGATGCCGGACCGTTTCCTGCAGCCCGCACCGCTCGCCGAGATGATCGAGAAGGAGCGGCCCACGCACGCCGCCGCCGTCCCCACCATCTGGCAGGGGCTGCTCGCGGAGCTCAAGGGCAAGCCCCGTGACGTGAGTTCGCTGACCCAGGTCACCATCGGCGGTTCCGCGTGTCCGCCCGCCCTCATGAAGGCGTTCGACGAGCTGGGCATGCGCGTCTGCCATGCCTGGGGCATGACGGAGACCTCGCCGCTCGGCACCATCGCGCGGCCACCGGCCCATGTGGAGGCGGGATCGGACGAGGAGTTCGCGTACCGGCTCACCCAGGGCCGTTTCCCCGCCGGTGTCGAGCCGCGCCTGACCGGCCCGGGCGGCGAGCGGCTGCCCTGGGACGGCGAGTCCGCGGGCGAGCTGGAAGTGCGCGGCCCCTGGATCGCGGGTGCGTACTACGGCGGTCAGGGTGCCGAAGCCCTGCGCCCCGACGACAAGTTCAGCGAGGACGGCTGGCTCAAGACCGGTGACGTCGGCACGATCAGCCCCGACGGCTTCCTGACCCTCACCGACCGTGCCAAGGACGTCATCAAGTCCGGCGGCGAGTGGATCTCCTCGGTCGACCTGGAGAACGCCCTCATGGCCCACCCCGATGTCGCCGAGGCGGCGGTCGTCGCCGTCCCGGACGACAAGTGGGGCGAACGCCCGCTCGCCACCGTCGTGCTGAAGGAAGGCGCCGGCGCCGACTTCGACACCCTGCGGTCCTTCCTCGCCGACGAGGGCAAGATCGCCAAGTGGCAGCTCCCCGAGCGCTGGACGATCATCGAGTCGGTGCCGAAGACGAGCGTCGGCAAGTTCGACAAGAAGGTGCTGCGCAGGCAGTACGCGGCGGGCGAGCTGGACGTCACCCAGCTCTGACGGTCACAGCAGGCGATAAGTGCGGGTTGGGGCGTTGTTTCACGTGAAACAACGCCCCAACCCGTTTGTGCGTACGCCTGGTTGAGCCGACCCTCAGTTCTTCGCTCAGTTCTTCGCTCAGTTCTTCGCTCAGTTCGTACCGATACGAGCCAGCAGATCCACGATCCGGTCCTGCACCTCGGCGCTCGTCGATCGCTCGGCCAGGAACAGCACCGTCTCCCCCGCGGCCAGCCGCGGCAGCTCGCTCTGGTCGACGGCCGCGGTGTAGACGACCAGCGGGGTGCGGTTGAGCTGGCCGTTCGCGCGCAGCCAGTCGACGATCCCGGCGCGTCGGCGGCGTACCTGCATCAGGTCCATCACCACCAGGTTCGGCCGCATCTGCCCGGCCAGCGTGACGGCGTCCTCGTCGGACGAGGCCCGCGCGACCTGCATTCCGCGCCGTTCCAGCGTCGAGGTCAGCGCGAGCGCGATCTCCGCGTGCTCCTCGATGAGGAGAACCCGCGGCGGGTGCTGCTCGCTGTCGCGCGGAGACAACGCCTTGAGGAGTACGGCGGGGTCGGCGCCGTACGCCGCCTCGCGGGTCGCCTGACCGAGGCCGGCGGTCACCAGGACCGGTACCTCGGCGGCGACGGCGGCCTGGCGCAGCGACTGGAGGGCCGTACGCGTGATCGGGCCGGTGAGCGGGTCGACGAACAGGGCGGCCGGGAAGGCGGCGATCTGGGCGTCGACCTCTTCGCGTGAGTGCACGATGACGGGCCGGTAGCCGCGGTCGCTCAGCGCCTGCTGCGTGGTGATGTCCGGCGCGGGCCAGACCAGCAGCCGGCGCGGATTGTCCAGCGGCTCCGGAGGCAGCTCGTCGTCCATCGGCTGGGGGTGGGGCTGGTTCGCGACCTCCACCGCGCCACCTGGGCCGTCGAGCGGCTCGGGGCCTTCGTCGGCGTTCTGGTCCGGTGCTCCTATGGCGTACGAACGGCCGGTGCCCTCGGTGGTGTGGGCGAGCCGGGACTGCTGGCCGCCACCCGGGTGCGAGCGGGCCGCCGTGTCCGTCTGCTCGGCCGCGGGATCGGGGCGCGTGCCGAGCTTGCGGCGCCGCCCGGAGCCGTTGGTCGAGTGCGGGGGAGGCGTAGGCGCCTGGGGCTGCGGCGCGGCTCCTCCTGGCGCCACGGGCTGCGCCTGCGCCTGTGCGTGGGCCTGGGGGGCGGGAGACGCCGTCCGGCCGGGCTTGGGCTGCTGCGCGTCGATCATGCGGCGGCCGAACGGGACACCCTGCCCGAGCGTACGGACGCTGATCGCCCGCCCCTGCGTCGAGTTGGGGTCCACGGGAGGCGCCGCGGCCTCCGCGGGCAAGGGCTGCGCGGCGCGCGGCTGTTCCTGGGCCGCCACGGGCTCAGGCGCGGCCGACGTATCGGCCGTGCCCGGCCACGGCTGCGGCGCGGCGGCGGCCTCCGGCTGTACGGGGACTCCGGCGCCGGAGGTGTCGGCCGCGCCGGGCCAGGGCTGAGGGGGCGCGGTCGGGTCCGCGTTCGGCATCCCGGCCGCGGGCGTCTGCGGTTGCCGCTGCGGTTGCGGCTGTGCGGGACCCGCGGGGGTTCCCTGGGCAGGTGCGCCGGGTGCCGGGGCTCCGGCGTGGCCCGGTGCGCCCTCGGCCGGCGCGGGTGCCACGGGTCCGGCGAGACCGGCCGGGGCGACCTGCCCGGGAGCGGCCTGCGGCGGCAGGGCCTGCCCTGGGAGGGGCGCTGCCTGCGGCGGGAGAGCCTGACCGGGGGCGCCCGGCTGGGGGATGCCCTGCGCGGGCACGGCCTGACCCACGGCAGGCACGGCCGAAGGGACGCCGTGCCCCGGGTGCCCCTGACCAGGTACGGGTACGGGTGCGGGCTGTCCGGGGACGGCCTGTCCGAGGGCGGGCTGAGCGGGAGCGCCCTCCGGAACGGGAACGGCTTGCGCGGGAGGCAGATGGCCCGGCATCGGCTGCTGCCCGGGAACCCCGGCCGCCCCGTCCGGCGCCACCTCGCCCACGCCTGCACCTGCTGCCTCGCCCGCGGGCTGCCGGGCCCGCCGGCGTCCGCTGGGCGCCTGCACCGGATGCGGCTGGGGCGGAGTGTGATCGTCGGCAGGATCGCGCAGGGCGACGTCATGGCGTCCACCGGCTGCCGCTGCCTGACCGTGGCCGTGGCCTTCGGCGGACTGCGCCGCGTACTCGGGCGAGCGGTCCGCCTCGGCGGGCGGCAGCGCGAACACTGCGCGGGGCCCGGCCTCCTGAGCCGCCGCACGCTCCGCCGCGGCGGCCAGCGCACGCCGACGCCGCCCGGTCGGCTGCCCGCCGTCGCCGTCGGAGTTCTCACCCGAGTCCCCAGCCGAACCCGAACCCGAACCCGAACCCGGCCCGGAGGGCGCGGCTGCGGGAAGTGCGGCCGGCAGGGCCTGCCGGCCGCCGTCCTGCAGGGCACGGCGTCCGTCGGCGGGCGCGGGCACGCCCTGCGGAGGCACGGTCGCCCCCAGCCCGGTGGCCGCGGTACCGGCCGCGTGCTCGGCGGCGGTCACCACCGCGCCCTCGGAGACGCCGCCCCCGGAGCCGCCGCCCTCGACGGGGCTCGGCCGCCCACGCCGCCGTCCGGTCGCGCCCTTGCCCTCGGAAGCACTCTCGTCCGCGGCGGCCTGGGCCGGCAGCGCGGGCTGCCCCGCGGCCTCCGCAGCACGCCTGCGCCGCCCGGTGGGTACGGCCGTCTCCGTCGAGGGCCCCACCTCGCTCTCCAGGAAGGCGTCGACGGACGCGCGCCGGGCCCGCCGCCGTCCACCGCCCTGGGAGGAAGCCTGCTCGGGCAGCGCGAGCGCGGAACCGACCGCGCCGGAGGCCGCTCCCGTACCCGCTTCCGCGGCGGGAGGGCCGTCCGGACCTGGACCCGGACCCACCGCGGGAAGGGCGCCCACAGCCGGAACGGCGGCCGGGACCGACCCGGCCCCGCCGCCGATGGGTACTTCGAGAACGAACGCGCTGCCGCTCATCCCAGGGACCTCGTGCGTCTGCAGCACTCCCCCGTGCGCGCGCACGATCCCGCGCACGATGGGCTCGTGCACCGGGTCTCCCCCGGCGTACGGCCCGCGTACCTCGATCCGTACGCCCTCACCGCGCTGCGCGGCGGCCACGACGACCGTGTTGTCCATGTAGCCGCCGGCCGAGGCCGGCGAGTTGCCCGTGGAGTCGACGCCCGCGACATCCGCGATGAGATGCGCGAGCGCGGTGGCGAGGCGCTGCGGATCGACCTCGGCCTCGATGGGCGGCGCGTGCACGGCGAACTGCACCCGCCCGGGCCCGATCAGCTCGACCGCACCGTCGACCCCGGCGGCGACGACCGCGTCCAGCATCACTTTCGTACGGGTGACGCCCTCGGTACCGGAGTCGAGGCGCTGGTACGCGAGCACGTTGTCGACGAGTGTGGTGATGCGCGAGTAGCCGGCCGAGAGATGGTGCAGCACCTGGTTGGCCTCGGGCCACAGCTGTCCGGCGTCGTCCGCGGCGAGGGTCGCGAGTTCGCCGCGCAGCTGGTCGAGGGGTCCGCGCAGGGAGCGCCCCAGAACGGCCAGGAGCTGTTCGTGCCGGGCGGACAGTGCCTCGTAACGGTCCTTCTCGCGCTCGGCGAGGGCCGCGTACCGGTCGTCCCCGGCGGCCAGTTCCTCCTCGTGCTGCTCGCGCAGCTCGGCGAGCTGCCCGGCGTGTTCCTCCCGGAGGGCGGCCAGCTCCTCGGCATGCGTCTCGGAGGCCCGCGTGAGCTCCTGCTGATGGCGCTCGGCCTCGGCGTCCTTCTCCTCGGCGAGCGCGTCGTACGGCCGCCGGTCCGTGAAGGTCATCACGGCCCCGACGAGCTGGTCGCCGTCCCGCACCGGCGCGGTGGTCAGGTCGACCGGCACGCGGTCGCCGCTCTTGGACCACAGCACCTGCCCGCGCACCCGGTGCTTGCGCCCGGAACGCAGGGTGTCGGCGAGCGGCGACTCCTCGTACGGGAACGGCTCGCCGTCCGCGCGCGAGTGCAGCATCAGCGGGTGCAGTTCCTGCCCGCCGAGGTCGCTGGCCCGGAAGCCGAGAATCTGCGCCGCGGCCGGATTGACGAGGACGACCCGGCCCTCGGTGTCCGTGCCCACCACGCCCTCGGCTGCGGCACGCAGGATCATCTCCGTCTGCCGCTGCGAGCGCGCGAGCTCCGCCTCGGTGTCGACGGTGCCGGAGAGGTCCCGTACGACGATCATGAGCAGCTCGTCGCCGGTGTAGCCGTAACCGTCGTACGCCTGCTGCCCGTTCTCCAGGTTCGCGCTGGTGACCTCGACGGGGAACTCGCTGCCGTCGGTGCGGCGGGCGATCATCCGGGTGGGCCGGGTGCGCCCGTTCTCGTCGACGGTCTCGGCCCGCCGCATCGTGCCCGGGATGAGCCGGGAGTCGAACTGCGGCAGCAGATCGAGCAGTCCGCGCCCCACGAGCGCGGTGCCCGGGGCCTCGAAGGCCTCCAGGGCGATGGTGTTGGCGTTGACGACCGTTCCGTTGGCGTTGACCAGCACCAACGCGTCGGGAAGTGCGTCGAGTATCGCTGCGAGGCGAGCAGCGCCTCGGGATGGCCTGCTGCTCACGAGACGCTTCCTCCCTGTTACCGCTCCTTGCCGACCGCGGTAGCCATCTTGCCAACGGGGCCGCGACGTGTCACGCGAGGGAGTCTACGGGCAGTGGTTGCGCTCGCGACGCCGGATGAGAGGGAGGTCGCACGGAGAGGGGACGCAGAACGCACGCAGAAGGCCTGGAGAACCTGTGACCGTGCGTTTCGCCGCCCCGGCCGCCACCCGCTCCCACACATCCGCCGGACCCCGCCGGCAAGCCCCGCTCCATGCGCCGATCCCTCTGACCCTCCGCTCCTCGCCCCCTCTACGCGCCGAGATCGGGGAGGACGGGCACGAGCGCGTCCCACCGCGAGATCTCGCACCCGTCACCGCGCCCGTACTGCGCGTCGACGGGGCGGCCGGCCCAGGTGCCCGTGACGTGGGCGGTGGCCGGACCGCCGTACTGCATCGTGCACATCCCGCGCTCCTGCGGGGGCGCGAACGGGCTCTTGCCCCACGAGGTGTTCCGGTCCAGGTAGTCGCAGGCGGCCTGGGCCCGGGGATGGCTGCCGCCCGCCGGATGGCAGTCGAGCTCGAACTTCCCGTCGCGGCCCTCGCCCGCCCCGCTCACCGTCACGGTGAGGTGGTCGCTCCGGTCCGCGCCGCTGACCGGCGGCGGCACGAGGGGAAACGAATCGGCGTACGCGACCGCCGGCGCCCCGGAGAGCGCCGCGAAGGAGGCGGCGGCGGAGGTGGCGACGGTGAGGGCGATGCGGCGCAGCATGGTGGCTCCCCTGACGACGGTTCTGATCGACTGCCCTGGAGACAGCTCTGACGCCTGCTCTAACGCCGTCCGAGCCCGGACGTTGCGCCGGGGAGAAGGGCTTTGCCCTCGGGGCTTTCCGCCTAGTACCGTGGGGGGCGATTGGTGACAGCCCGCTCGGCTGTGTCATCATCTGCACGCACCATTTCGCGCAGGCGAGGATGGTTGTGCTGGAGGCGTCGCCTAGTCCGGTCTATGGCGCCGCACTGCTAATGCGGTTTGGGACTTCAATCCCATCGAGGGTTCAAATCCCTCCGCCTCCGCAGAAGATCACGAAGCCCCGGTCGTTCTCGACCGGGGCTTCGTCGTTCCTTGATCGTTCCCGTCGCTCCACGGGGCCGCGCCGGGAGCCGTCCGAGGGCCGCCAAGGGGTCGTTTTCGCAGGTCAGGCTGGGTCTGGCAAACGGATTTCGCCTCACGCCGCCAGTCATGTAATGTTGTTCCCGCAACGCCAACCGGGCAGAAAAGTCCGGGGGGAAGAGCAAACACAACAGAACACACAAGCACTCGTAGCTTAACGGATAGAGCATCTGACTACGGATCAGAAGGTTGCAGGTTCGAATCCTGCCGAGTGCACACAGGTCAAAGGCCCCGTCGGTTCGCCCGGCGGGGCCTTTGACATCAGCGGGTGACATCAACGTCCCCGGAATGGCCGCTCAGGCGGCGTTCTCGCCCTCCGGGTCGTCGTCCACATCTTCGAGTCCAAGCGCGTCGTCCATCCGCTCGGCAGCCGCGCGCAGCGTCGACCCCATCACGTGGGCGTAGGTGTCGAGCGTCATCGTGATCGTGCTGTGCCCGAGCGTCTCCATGATGGTCCGCGCGTCGACGCCCTGAGCGAGCAGCAGGGACGCGCAGGTGTGTCGAAGGTCGTGCACGCGTACGCGTCGCACCTTCGCGTCTCTGCACAGGATGGTGAGCATCCGGTTCAGGCTGCGCGGGTCCGTCACCCGTCCGGTCACCGTGGTGAAGACGAGTCCGGTCGGGTGCCCCGTAGTGGGCTGCCACTTCGCTCCGGCTACCTTCTGCTCTCGTTCTTGCTGCGCCCGGTGCGTGGTGAGCGCCCGCACGCAGTGCTTGGGCAGGGAGATCGTACGGACGGAGCGCATCGTCTTGGGCGTGCCGAAGATCAGCTCTCGTCGGATGCGCTGCACGTTCCGCCGGACCCGGAGAGTGCCGGCCGTGAGATTGATGTCCGCCCACGTGAGCCCGAGAGCTTCCCCGCGCCGCAACCCGGTGGACACGAGCAGCAGCCACAGGGCGTAGAGGCGATGAGGCTGAGCGGTCTTGAGCAACAGGCGGACCTCGGCCGCGTCCAGTGGACGCACCTCCTTTGATTCGACCGTGGGGGTTTCCACGATCCGGGCGACGTTGCGTGCGATCAGTTCCTCGCGCATCGCCTGTTGCAGCGCGGACCGCAGCACTGCGTGGATGTACTGGACCGTGCGGGCCGACGGGCGGCGCTTGCAGCAGCGGCCCACGGCGCAGCACGTGCGCTTGTCCTCCGGCCGCTCCTCGTCGGCACCCCGGAGGCAGCAGAGGCAGGCAGCCTTGAACTCGGCGAGGAACCGCCGGACGTCTGCCGGGGAGAGTCGGTTGAGGCGCTTTTTGCCGAGCGCGGGACGGATGTAGAGGCGGGACAGCCCCTCGTAACTGTTCAGCGTCGCGGGCTTCAACCGTTCCGGGGCGATGGTGGCCAACCAGTAGGTGAGGTAGTCGCCGAACGCCATCGTGGACGAGGCCGCAGGGATGCCCTGCCGGGTCATCTCCTGCATCTCTGTGAGCTGAGAGGCGACTTCCTCGCGGGTCTTACCGTAGGCGAACTTCCTCGTCCGGGTCCCGTCGGGACGGAAGACGTAAGCGGCTGCCTGGTAACGGCCATCCTTGCGCTTGGTGATCGTTCCTTCGCCATTCGCGCGGCGCTTGGCCATCAGGCTGCCTCCTCAAGGCGGTCTTGCATGTACTGGTGTACGGCGGTGACCGGCACCCTGCGGGCGCGGCCAGCGGTGAAGCTTTCGAGCTGCTTGGAGCGGAAGAGGTCGTAGACCTTGCTGCGACTGAGGCGCAGCGCGTGCATGACTTCCGGGACGGTGAGTGCTTCAGGCAGAGCAGGGGCGACGCTGGGCACGAGGACGAACCTCCGGGAGCGAGAGAGGGCCTTGGGAGCCGTAGCGGCGAAGGAGCGGACTTTCCTTGCGTGGGTGGTCCGCGTGTGTCCGAGGTGGGGATTTCTGCGTCACCCGCGTCATCTGCGTCACCTGAGCCTTTGACCTGCGGGTTTGGGGTGACGCAGAGGGTTGGGTGTGCGTCATCGGTGACGCAGGCGTCCGTCATCGGTGACGCAGATGACGCACGATGACGCAGAGATTTGCCGTCTGCGTCACCCGCGTTCGTGCAGGTCACCCGCCGTTTTTGGGGGTCGGGTGACGCAGGTGACGCAGAGCTTCCCTACTTAGGAAAAAAGGAGGGGCTGTTTGTGGTCGTGGCGGTGCTGATCAGAGCGTGAATGAGGGGCCGCTGCGCGGCACGTCCCTGGGGCGCCGCGAGCGGCGAACAGCAAGAGGAGCACCCGGCGGCGGGGGCGTGCTCCTCTTGCTTGAGCCGTGACCGGTGGTTGCGGTCAGAAGGCCGCTTCCTGCTCGTGTGCGGGCGGGGCGAGCCGGGTGATCTCGATGTAGCGGCCCTCTTTGGTGCGGCCGGAGTCGATGACCACGCCGCGGGCGGCGAGGGTGGGCTGTAGACGCTTGAGACGGTCGGACAGCACCTTGCCGGTGGTCGGCCACCCCTTGGGCAGCGGTCGCAGTTCCTCGCCCGCGTAGAGGCGGCTGAGGCAGTACAGCCACTGTGTGGACGTCATCCGCTCCTCCGCACCCGCTGCCATGCCCGCCGCGTGCTCGATGACGGTCTGCGCCAACAGGTCGCCCTCGATCACGTCGTCATTCAGGTCATCGAGACTGGCCCGATAGGCGCTGAGCGCTCCGAGGCTGGTGGCGGCGTCGAGCTGCGCGCACAGGTGCGCGAAGTCCGCCATCCGCAGATCCGTGGGCGTCTCTGCATCCACGGCCCGCACCTTTACCGTGAGGTCTAGCAGCGAGCCGAGCACGACCGGCAGTACCTGCGCGTACTCCCTCCACAGCTCATCCTCGGTGCGCCGCACCCGGGGCCGCTCCAACCGCAACGGCAAGAGCCGTTCCGCTAGGTCGGGCCGGATGACTCCCACGTCGATACCGGTCAGCAGGAGGGGGCGCCGGTAGCGGGCGCGGAACACGTCCCCGTCGGTGAACAGCGCCCTCTTCACGCTCTCAGCGCCGGTGACGATGCAGCACATTGCGTCGGACAGGTCCGGGGTCATGTGGGACAGGTTGTCCAGCGCGGTCACCCACCCCGCAGCCACGGCCGCGATCAGGTTTTCCTCATCCTTGGGTGCGCGGCGCAGGTCGCCGGTCATGCCCTCGATGATCCGCACGAGCATCCGGCCGCCGGTGGACTTGCCCGCGCCCTGCGGTCCGGTGAGGAACGGGGCAGGGACCGGCACGGACGGACCCAGGCAGCCGATCAGCCACGCGATAGCCAGACACTCGGTCTCCGCGGTGGCGAAGTTGCACAACCGCATCAGGAGGTCGATGCCCTTGCCCTCGGTGTCCTTGACCGGCAGGGGCAGTTCCCCGGTGAGCTGGGTGCGCCGCCAGCACACTTCCCGCGGGTCCGGGGTGAGCACGTCCCAGCCCGAGGGGTGGATGCGGACGGACTGTCCGTCGTCGCGGCCCAGGTCCAGCCACGTCGCCCCGTCGAATCCGGGGGCCACGCGGATGTGGACGGGCTGTACGGGCTCGGTGAGCGCGAGTGCTTCGATCAGGTCCAACGCCTCCTTGAGTGCGGTCCCGTTGAACACGCCGATGCCGTCGCGGAAGAGGCCGACCATGAGTTCCTGCCTGTGGCTTCCGGTGGTGCCCTGGGAGCGGATCGGGCGGGCCACGGGGTGGGCGTTCTTCTGCGCGTAGACGGTGCCGTCGGCGGTGCGGAAGTAGCGGAAGTGCGCTTGGGCGTAGTCGGTGATGACCTTGCGGGCCGGGTCCTTCTCGTCCTCAGACATCGCTACAGCCCCAATGCGGTACGGGCGTTGGTCCACGCGTCGACGCAGTGCCGGGCACTCTCACCCTTGGCCTGCGCGGCGGTGAACAGCCGGGTCACATGGCCCTCGGTCAGGCAACCGCACCGCCCATGCCGGGACAGCACGGCGAGGAACGCCCGGTAGACGGTCGCGTGCACGGCACGGTCGGCGTCGGTAATCCGCTGTACGGCCATGGCGATGCCACGATCCAGATAGGCGGGCGTGCGGTGCGGACACACCCCACTTTGCCCCGTAATAGATGCTACGTGGACTTGTGTCGCCTTACGGGCGGTCGACGGGCCCTTTACTGCCAGCGCGCGGACAACGGCCGGGAGAGCGGCCGTGGCGCCCGTGCCGGGTCCGAGCCAACGGGCGTACGACATCAGGGACTTGATGTCGACGCCGAGCATGACCGCGTTCACGGACTGCATGACGCCCCGGTAGATCCAGTGCTCCCCGCGCGTCGTTGCCACGGTGCGCGTGGCGGGCAGCGTGGCGCGGGCCCACGTGATGGCGTCGGCGTTGTCCAGGTCGACCACGGTCATCCCTGCCCCGCCGGGGTGGTAGGCGACGGCCGCGGCCTGTTGCCACGCCGGGGCCCATGCGGGGGAGGTGAGGACCGTTGGGTCGGTGGTGGCGGCGGCCCATGCGTGGCAGGGCGCTGGGCAGACGCAGGGGCCGGGGACCCTCATGTTCGGCCGCCCGCCGCACGCGTTGTTGGCGCAGGTGCGGCAGTTGCCGAACGGCAGCTTTCCCGCCCGCAGGGGGAGTGCCGGCACACCGGTCGCAGCGAGATCCAGGGCGGCGTCCGCGAAGGACGCTCGCCTGTTGTCGGTGGGTTGCGTCATGCTGGGAGACCTCCACAGGTCTGTTGAGGGCAGGTGGAACAAGGGCGGCCCCGCACTTTGGCGAGAGGGGGGCCGCCCTTGGCGTAGCTAGAAGGGGTCGTGCAGTCGGTAGCGGGCGGTGGTGACGATGTCGGTGTGGTCGAAGGCGAGGACCCGGACGTTTTCGAGCGGGGTCCAGCGCACGGCGGCGGCGTCGTCTCCGGCCTGGGCGGTGGTGTCGGCGGGGACGGTGATCAGGTAGGCGGCGGTGACGTACCGGCCGCGCGGGTCGCGGTCAGGGGTGTCGAAGATGCCGATCAGGGTCAGGTCCCAGGGGTCGACGTGGACGCCGGTCTCTTCCAGCAGTTCGCGGGCGGCGGCGGTGCGGGAGGTCTCGCCGGGGTCGACATGCCCGCCCGGCAGGGCGAACTGTCCCTTGTGCGGGGGCCATCCCCGCTCGATCAGCAGGACCGCGCCGTCGCGGATGCAGACCACGTCGGCGGTGTAGCGGATGGTCTCGAAGGTCTCGGTCATGTGTTCAGCTCTCGATTCTTGGTCGGGTCGGTCAGTTGTGGGTGCGGTGTCGGTAGGCGCGTTGGCGGCATGCGGGTGAGCAGTAGCGCGGGGGTCGGCCGGTCGCGGCCACGGTGATCGGGTTTTTGCATTGCGGGCACCGTTTGCGCGGGCCGCGAGTGGGGCGGGTTTCGTCACGCGTTTCGTCATGCAGCGTGGGCAGTGGCGGCGCGTTGTGGGTGGTGATCTCCCACAGGGCGCGGGCCACGTTGTCGGTGCCGCGGCTGTGGCGGGGGCGACTGGGAGCGTCCCAGCCTGGGCGGGCGGGCAGGTCAGCGACCTTGCGCCATCCGGCGGCGCGTAGGCTCGCGCCGCTTTCGCCGTCTTGGGTGTAGGTGAGGGCGCGGCGGTAGCCCGCGCTGCGGGCGGTGCGCCACGCAGTTGCGTAGAGGGCGGAGCAGGCGTTCGTGGTGCCGTCCGTCGCGACGCGGGTGACTTCGACGGTCAGCCCGTTGTCGAGGTTGCGGTTGACGGGGCGGCCCACGATGGCCACGCCGACCAAGCGGCCGTCGTCGGTTTGGACACCGAGGGAGAACTGATGCCCTTGGGGCGGCTCGTGGTGGCGGTGGTGCTCTTCCACGTAGTCGCATGCGGCCTTCCACTTCATCGGCCGGATGTGCAGCCGCCGTGCGGCAGGAGGGGCACTCATCAGGTGCACTCTCCTTACCCGTGGAAGTGGTTGCGCTTGATCACGGCCTTGCGGATGTGGAAGGTGGTGCCGCCGCGGTGACTGCTCGTGCCGAGGATCTGTACGGCGATCCAGCCGCCGAAGATGACGGCGGCGAGGGTGATGAGTTGGGTGATGAACGCGGTGAGCGCGGCGATGAACGACGTGAGGAGCAGCAGACCGCCGCACACCGCGAGGAACCCGACGCCCCCGAGGGCGACGTTGACCGCCGTACGGGACACGGCCGGTTTGGCGGCGAGCGGTTCGGGCTGCATGGGGCTGATCGCGTAGCCGGTGACGACCCGCCCGTCCGGGAGGACGACGCTCGCCACGGCCGGGACCGTGCCCGGCTGCACGGGCACGAGCGGACCGGCCGGCGGGTGGGTGATGGGGGCGGGCTGGTGGATGGTCACGGCCCGTTCGGCGGGCAGGTGACCGGAGTGTTCGGGGTACATGCGGAATCCCTTCCGGCAGTGGGTCAGGGAGGGCGCGGCACCCCCTTGGGGGCGTGCTGTGGAGGGGGTTTTCGGGGGTTGACCTGGGGTGCCTCCCTGCCTCCCTGAACGATCATTTGCGCAGGTCAGATGGAGGGAGGCGGGTCAGGGAGGGGGTTAGGGAGTTCTCCCTGTCTCCCTGACCCGCCACCGGTCGGCTCCCTGTCACTCGGCGGCGGAAGCGGAACCGTCGCTGTCGCGGTTGGCGAGGGCGCGGGCGAGCCGGTCACGGCCGACGACCATGACGCCGTCGGACTTGTGCGGCTCGGCTCCGGTGCCGTCGAGGACGCGCTTGAGGTCGATGAACGACCAGCCGCCGTAGGCGTCCGCGTTGAGGGTGCCGAGGCGGGACAGCACGTCCTTTGTGCGGACCCGCTCCGCGGTGCCGACCACGGACGCGATGTCCGCGAGCGGGTCACGGTCGTCGTCGGTGCGGTCGATGGCGTGCAGGGTGGTGACGCCGTCGCGCAGGGCCTTGGACCGCTCGATGATCGCGGTGGCCGCGTCGTCGTCGATGTAGTGCGTGCGCACCGTGATCGCGGCCTGCCCGGCGGGGATGTCGATGCCGGACGACGCCACAACCAGCGTTCCCTGATCCAGACCGGGACGCAGCATGTTCGGTGCCGCCCCGCCGTCCACGGCCTTGTCCCCCAGCGCCATGCGGGCCTGTGACTCGGTGCCCAGGGCGAGGGAGGCGCGGGTGTGGGCGCCCTCGCGCACGAGCTTGGGGAGGTTCTGGTCGGTGGGGTCCTGGGTGCCCTGCCACATCAGGACGTTGACCGCCCGCCCCTGGTTGTGAATCTTGCGCACGGCCATGAAGTACCGGGAGTTGGCCTTGGACCCGCCATAGGGCCGCTTGTCCTCATCCTTGGCCGGGCACATGAACGCCATCTGCGCCTCATCGACCAGCACGATCAGCGCGGGGAAGACGGTGCCGGGCGGGGCCTGGATCCGCCGGTTCATCTCCTCCACCGCACCTTCGACCATCTCGGTCACCTGGATCACGTGCTCATCCGTCGGACCCTGGATCAGCACGCGGGCGCGGCCGTCGAACATGGCCCAGTCACCAACCCCCTTGAGGTCACCGAGCAGGAATTCCACCGACCGGTCCAGTGCGAGCCACAGGGCGAGCGAGCGCAGGGCGACGGTCTTGCCCTGGTTGGACAGGCCGGTGATGAGGAGGTGGCGCTGGTAGAGGCTGAGCGCCGCGGCGTCGCCGCGCAGGTCCTGTCCCCAGGGGGCGCGGCCCTTGCCGTAGTCGGCGGTCATCGTCTCGTCGGTGACCAGCGGAGACGGCCCGATCGGCTCATCGAGCGCGCCGGAGTCGGCCACCCACAGCCGCACCGTGCGCGCCGCCTGCGGGATGGTGATGAACACCTCGTGCTCATGGCGGGTCAGGTTCTCCGCCAACTTCCGGCGCCGGTTCTGCACCTCGTTCGTCGACACCCCAGACGGCAGCGTGACGTCGACTTCCACACCGCATCCGGCGATCCGGATCGGCCCCAGCATGCTCGCGCCCGCGTCGCCCATCTCCTTGATCGCATTGCGCAGCGCGGGCACCCCGAGGTCGCGCAGGGCCTTGACCACGATCGACGGTGTGATGGGTTCGCCCTCGCCCGATCGAACGTGGTCAGGCATCGACCATGCGGGCGCGGCTTGCTGCTTGCTGCCGACCGCCCACAGCGCGAGCAGGACGAGGAACGGGCCGATCGTGAGCGCGGGCCCCCACACGATCTGCACGATCCGGATCACGGCGGCGATGAACTCGATGGTGGCGGCGAGTGGGGTGATGACGTCGGCGATGTCACCGTTGTTGATGGCCATCACGACCCCGAGCGCGACCAAAGCGCCGATCCCCATCCCCGTGCCCACGGCGACGCCCTTGGCCGCGTCGACCGGGGAGTGCAGGAGGTCCATGCGGCGGTGGTGGCGGGCGGCCCGGAAGCGCTGCAACCGCTCTTCCCACTCCTCTGCCACTTCCAAATTCCCGGCGGCCTCAGCCGCCCGGATCATCCGCTCGTACCGCGCCCCAGTCTTGCCGTCCCACGTACGGCGGGCCACGATCCGTCCGCCGTTGACGGTGTACAGGCTGTGCCGGGCCACCGCACGGGCGGCGGACTTGGTCCGCTCGTGGGTGGCTGCGGTCTTCACCGCGCGGCCGGAGCGCACCCACAACGGCACGAGCGGCGCGGGTGCCGGGTCGGGGACCACGGTGAGCACGGTCGGCGCCGTGTCGGTGGCGGGCGGGTCGGTGTGCTTGTGGAGGTGCACGACGTTCTCAGACATGCTGGAACTGCTCCTGACTGCCCCTCTCAGGGGGCGAAGGTTCACGGGAGAGCCGGGGTGTCCGTGTCCGTGGAAAGTCCCGGGCACCCCGGAACACAAGAGGGGTGGTGGCTGGTCAGAACCAGCCGGATTTCTTCTTGGCGGCCTTGGCGCGGGCGGCCTCGGTGATCAGGCGCTGACGCTCGCCGTGCAGCGCGGTCAACTCCGCCGTCAGCCGCATCTCCGCCGCCGTGCCGGCCGTTTCCAACCGCTGGTCCGCGCGGCCGGTGGACCGGCCCCGGGCGACCTGGTAAGAGCCGCCGACCAGGGCTCCGGCGATGGCGCGGCGTTCGCGGCTGTTGAGCGGCCACCACTCGCCCCGGCTGACTGCTTCGAGCTTCTTGCTCGTCTTGTCGATCTCGCGTTCCAGGCGGCGTAGTTCGGAGTTGCCCATCAGGTGGTCCCTTCCGGTGCGGGCGGGTCGGGGTAGGCGCACGGCACACACACGCCGAGCGAGCGCGGGATCACGTATCCGGCATCACACCGACAAGCCGGGCAGGTACGGCGCGCAGCATTGGCCTTGGCCAGCGCCGCCCACCGGCCCGGAGTCATCGGCCGCAGCGGCTTGGCGCAGTCGATGCGGTAGAGGTGAGCGACCAGCGGGCCCCGCCGAAAGCGGGGCCGCAGCACCTGCGCGGCCACCGGCTGCCCGCCGGGACGCAGACCGCGCGCCCTCAGTTGGCGGAAGGTGGCGTAGCCGTCCGGGGCGTAACGCCACGGGAAGGTGGGGATGCCGTGGCGGGCGCCGGTGGGGTCGTAGCACTTGCCGAACGCCCCGCCGCTCACGGAGCCGGGGTGGCGCGTTCGGCCAGCAGGGTGTCGCGCAGCATCCGGGCATTGACCGGGGAGGTGTGGACCTCCCGGCGGATGCCCTCAGCCGTCACCTTCGCGTCCGGCCAACCCGCCGTCACCTTCCGCGCCTCAGCCAGCAGTTCGGCGGCGGTGCGCTTGGGTCGGGCCGATCGGGCGGCCTGCGGGAGTCGACCGGTCGCCCGACGCGGACGGGTCGACTCCGCGGCGACCGGGCGCGGGGCGATCGAGGCGACCGGCACCGGAGCCACGGCCGGGATCGGCTTGAGCGGGACGGTCGACTTCACAAACTCAACCGTCACCGGATCGGGCATCCGAACCGGCGCCACGGTGATCGGCGCGGGGGTCGATTCAGGCAGGTCAGCCGTAGACCGAATCCTCTCGGTCTCGGTAGATTCCTCCGCATTCGCGACCGGAGCCGGAATCGGGGCGGGGTGGTGGTGGAGAACCTTGGCGACCAGGTCGGACCCGAAGTAGATCGAGCCGACCGGAAGCGACGTGGCGAGCAGCACGAGAGCCCAGTTCGCCGGGTCCCAGTCGGCGAGGCGGGTCCAGTCGACCGCGACGCCGTCCGCGTGCAGTGCGGGCACCAGGCCGTGGACGTAGTTCAGGACGAGTGAGGCGAGGGTGTAGGTGCCCAGCACCCGCAGCGCGAACCTGCGCGCGTCGTCGGTGAGCACGAGGGTTGCGATCAGGGCGAGCGCCATCAGGCCGTCGACCACGAACGGGTACAGCGTCGCCGCCGTCTCGTCCGCGCCGACCGCACTCGCGATGTCCCGCAACGCGTTCCAGGAGACCCGAAAGGCCATGGCGACGACCGCGACCAGCGCGGCCACCAGCAGGATCTTTCCCTTGCGGTTCATCGGCCGGCCCTCCCGTGCTCGCCACGGTCGCCCGGCTCCCAGATGAACCGTTCGCCCATCCACTCGTCCGCATCGCCGTTGTCCGGACCGATCTCCAGCCCGACCGATGGCCGGGAGCGCAGGAGGTGCAGGAGCCATCCGGGGATCTGGACGGCCCCGCCCGCGGCGACCACGAACCGCATCAGCGGCTCGTGCGTCATGAGCAGGGCGATGGTGGCGGCCACCATGACCAGCGCACCCGCCACGATCAGCACCAGGGCAACACCCCGGGGCGAGGAGGAGTCGGCACTCATGCTGCACCCCCGAGGGCGAGCAGCGCGGCCAGGATGAGCAGGGCCCCACCGGTGCAGGTGAGGTCGACCGCGCGGCGCAGGCCGGTGAACTTGGCGACCGCGAGACGGGAAAGCCCCGCGATGTCCGCCGCCCGATCCTCGGACAGGGTGGCGCTGATTTGCTCAGCGGTGAGCGTGGCCCACAGCGGAAAACCGTGGCGCCCCCGCAGGTTGGGGCGGACCGACCGCAGCAGCAGACCCGCCGCCACGACCAGCAGCCCCATGCCGAGACCGCCCACGACGTACGCGGGGACGGTCAGGGGCACATCCTTGGCGACCGTCCACGATCCGGCGAGGACCGCGCCGACGAACGCCAGCAGCAGACCGGTCTTGGTGTCGGTCCGTGCGATCTTTGCCTTCACCTCCGCATGCGCGGCGGCGAGCGTCTGCGGGGTGCTCACGCGCCCACCCCCGGAATGCGCATCGTGGTCAGGTTCGCCGCCGCGAGGCGAGCGGCGAGAACCTTGCGGCGGGCCCGGCGGATACGCCGTGCGTCCAGCTCGGTGGGGATGCGGTCCAGCGTGATGATCTGCGCGTCGAGCAGGTCGATGTCCGCCCGGATGACGGGCATCTCCTGCTCGATCGCGTCCAGCTCCGCAGCCGTCGGCTCACGGTCGAACTCGTCGGCGGTAACAACCGCCTGAACAGCACCGATGTACACCATGGGTCGTGGTTCCTCTCACAGGTGGAACGGCCCGAACAGCGGCCCCGGTGTTCCCGCACCGGGGCCGCGCGCCGTTGAAGTCGGATGTCCGGCTCCCCTCAGCGCTGCTCGTACGAGACGAGCAGCGGAGGCAACCGGCCGCAGCCACTGAGCTGCGGAAAGTCGAGTCGCACTGAACCGCACACGGGACAGAACCCGCGCACACCGCCCTCTTGCTTGCAGAGGTGGGACGGACTACCTCAGGCACGCTGTTCAGTTCTCAAGGAACGACCCGCAGAGGGCTCCGGTGAACGCGAGCTATCCCAAACGGGCAGGTCAGGCCGCTACAACGGGTTCACCCCAACTTGCTTAGGGGGGGTTGCCGTCTCGCTTGTTAGGTACCGTAGGCAAAGTCGAGGCTGCGCGCAACCCCCTCTCGCGGTACAGTCTGTTAGCCCCCCTAGGCGACGGTTGGAGAACAGTGGACAACGACATGCAGCGCGTCTCTGAGATCGCGGTCCCGGTTGACCGGGCCAAGGCAGCGATTGACCTGATGGCGACCTACCAGGGATGGGTCCTGGAGCTCTCGCGTATCCGTCGCGAAGCAATCGAGGAAGCGCAGGCGTCCGGCATGACGCAGGCTGAGATCGCGAAAAAACTTGGAGTCAGCCGCGGGCGGGTCGGGCAACTTGCATCAGCTGGTCCTCCCCCCGAGCGTGCCTTCTTCGGCACGGACTTGGTTACCGTGTCCCTCGGCGGCAAGTACGAGGCGGGCAAGAGCCCCGAGCAGAAACCAAGCGCGGTGGTAGTCAGGGAAGACCTCGACAACTTTGAGCACCTGCGCAAGTTGCTGGCGGGCATGAAGCTTGAGGCGCAATACGAGGTCATCCCGCCGTCCGGGATTGTCAACTTGAACCGCGAGAACCATGTGGTCATCTGCGGTCCAAGGCTGTCGCCCATCGTTGCGCAGGTGCTAGAAGGCGATGACAACCTACGGTTCGAGAAAGACCGAGCCTGGCATCTAGTGGATCGGAGGGCCGGAAAAGAATACCGATCACCGATGGACGAGGACGGATCAGCGGGGGACTTCGGATACCTCGGACGGCTTCCACGGCTAGATGGCCGCGGGACGTTCCTGTACGTCGCTGGTATCCACGCTATCGGTGCGAACGGAGTGGTGCATTACTTGGAGAACAACCTCGCCGAGTTGTATCGAGAGGTGCGCACTCGTCGCTTCTCGACCCTCATTTCCTGCAGGTATGACCCTGACACGCTTGAGGTGCTGGAAAGTCGACGATCCACCCCGCTGTACCGACATGAGGGCTGAGTATGCGCGTCTGTTTTGATACACAACCTGGTGGAGCCAACCCAAACGAGGATTGGGTGGCCGGCACACCCGCACTTGCAGTTGTGCTGGACGGACTGAGCACGGCGGGCCTGACCACAGGATGCCGTCACGGTGTCCCGTGGTACGTCACGCAACTTGGTGGCCAAATCGTAGGTGCATTGGGAGACTCGGAGTGTTCCCTCAAGGAGGGTCTAGCTGAGGCGCTCGAACGAGTCGCGGCAATGCATCCTGAGTGCGACCTCGGTGCTCCAGGTACGCCATCGGCCACAGTCGCGATTCTTCGCCAGCGACATGGAATGCTGGACCATCTTGTTCTCGCGGATTCCCCCATCGTCCTATGCGGCGAGGGGGATTATTCGGTGATCACAGACCTCCGGGTAGATGACGTACTTCCTGAGCTAAGAGCCGAGGTCGAGCAACACGAAACCAACACGGCAAGTCATAGAGAAGCTCTTCAGCGTTTCGTGCTCGCTCAAAGGCAAGTGCGAAACACCCTTGAAGGTTACTGGGTTGCTGCAGCCAGTTCAGAAGCGGCGGAACATGCCTTTTCTGGCATGACACCACTAAACGAGGTTCGTGCTGCTGCTGTCATGTCTGACGGCGTATCGAGGCTTGTTACAGAGTACGAGATGGCGACTTGGCCTGAAGTGTTTTCGATACTGGATATGAAGGGGCCAGCCGATCTGATCCGGAAAGTTCGAGAGATCGAGGCCACCGATCCCACGGGCCGTCGATGGCCTCGATATAAGTCTGGAGACGACGCGACGGCTGCCTACTGCCTATGGTGATGTGGCTTGCGCGCAGGAAACGATTTTATTCTGCGGCTTAGGAAGTGCGCCTTAAAAGGGCGGCTCGTCGCTGTAGCCGCCTCCATTCATGTTGCCCCAGCCGCCTTGCATAGAGGGTGGCTGGGGGGCGGGAGGAATTTTCGCGGCGATACTTTCGTGACCTTTGGCATTCAGTTTATCTTTATACTCGGCTCTCTTGTCAGATGGCACTGCGCCGATCAGTTTATCCAGCATCGGGTCACCGTGTAGGGAGTGGATTCCGACCATGAAGCGTTTACTTTCTGTTGCCATGGCGCCCAATATGGCATCTCTCTCCTCCATTCTCCCAAGGTCATGGAAGTGTCTTACAACTTCCATAATGCGGTCTGGCTGGCGCGCCGCTCCCAATTCTCTAAGCAAGTTCATGGCGTCTTTAGTTAGCTCCGCGGCTTTCAAATTATTTACTGCCACCTCGATATCTTGCTTTAGATGCCAGCAGGCGACATTTCGAATAAATGCCCTAACGTATACTCCGATTTTTGATCGACGTAGTCCAACAACGATAACTGGTGCGTAGCGAGTTCCATGTAGGCGAGCAGTGTGTCTCAGTAGTACGGAAACAGTGGCAGTGCCATCTGGGGACCATGCGGTCCAAGAAGTTGGGTCCTTACCTAGCAGAGGGAAAATTTGATCGAGGGCGCTGATGCATTGAACTACATCTGCAGGTTGACTCTTTGCTGCCCATTCCATAAGGCTCTCGCATGACATCTCCGCCTGTCGCATTTCGCTTGCAACGTGAGTAATCCAAGTGTGTGGCGGAGCGCCTTGGGACTGCTCAATAAGATCTACAAGATCTGTCATTCCTGCACGTTCAAGTGGCTCTAGATCCCACTTTTGCGCAATTGTCATCCCGGAAGGGTTTGGGGGGTTCAGGGTCCCCTTGAGTGGCGGCTTTGCATGAGTGCCGTTAGATGCGACAAATTTGGCGCGCCATGAATTTTCATCTACTTCTTGGGGGGTTAGCGGGGTGCCGTGAAGCCTTCCGTATTCGGCAATTGCTGCGACCAATGAAAGAACCTGTTGTAGCTTTGCCGGGCTCTTTCCAGAAAATTTTTCTTGGATTGTTGAGCGTGCCATACGGTGACGTCGTCCCTGTGCCTCCAGGAGGCGTTCAATCTCCCTGTAGGACGGGTCTCCTGCCCGCAAACGCAAGTCACTTAGCTGTCTGGCCAAGCTATTAGTCACAGTCCCCCCAGGCCTGCGTCCGTGATCGTCCGAAAGCGTCCGGTGGCGTCCGGGGCTGTCCGTCAACGTCCGTGTGGTGGAAGAGAAGCCTAGGTGAACTGGGCCGCTGCTGTCCGGGAAGTGCCGCAAGCGTCCGCCGAGTTGGTGCCGTGGCACCCGGACAGCTTCACTCAAAGTGCACGCCGCCCCGTCCCTTCCGCTTCATCGGCAGGAACGGGGCTTACCTCGTGATGCCAGGCAAGGACGGCCTGGCTGAAAGGATGGAGTACCGCAGTGGCGAAGATAGACGGGACCCCAGAAGCGGAGCCTACCGAAACTAGGCGCAGCAGGATTGACCTGTGGCTTGCCGGGGTCGCAGCGCTGACTGGGCTACTCGCAGCAGCAGCTGCGGTGATCACCGCTCTCAAGGGCTAAATGGGGGAGGCTGACATCAGCGGCTGACATCAACGCTGGCGCACAGTGGCTGACGCAGAGACATGCTTGGCCTAGGTGCGAAGTGGTAGATCGTGTGCCGACTCGGTTTCGGGTACGAGG
Organism: Streptomyces sp. NPDC127119; assembly: GCF_042677425.1. Taxonomy (NCBI): domain Bacteria; kingdom Bacillati; phylum Actinomycetota; class Actinomycetes; order Kitasatosporales; family Streptomycetaceae; genus Streptomyces; species Streptomyces sp. NPDC127119. Next base: position 120,318 of record NZ_JBHXTO010000004.1, read on the forward strand.
TGCACCCGCCTACGGATCAGAAGGTTGCAGGTTCGAATCCTGCCGAGTGCACACAGGTCGAAGGCCCCGGAGAGATCCGGGGCCTTCGACGTTTCCGGGGCGTACGGCAGTGAAGTGCAGCAACTCGTCGCGTGCACCTTCGCGCCCCCGGGAGCGGGTTGCACGTGTGCCGGGTGCTCCGCAGCGGGATGGTCCGGAGCCGGCGCGGTCCAGCGTGGGCTGCGACCTCACGAGCCGTTTCTCGCTCCCGTACTCCTGGGACCCGTGGGTCTCGGCCCGGCCACCCGAGGCTCCCGGGGTGCTCGGTGGGAGAACGGTGCCAGAAGGGCCGCTGCTTGCTGCTTGGCGGCTCACTTGGGCGGCAGGAGGATCGGCCGCTTGGCCGCTCGGGTGCTGTGGCGGTCGCCCCCGCGGCTCCACATGTTGCGCTGCTGCCAGGCGACTTTTCTGGATGCCGGCGCAGCAGTATTTGCTGCAGTATTACTATTGATTGCTATTGCGGAGTCGCGGTAGCAATGATCGAGAATCCTTGTGCTCTGTTCGGCTGTTTCAGTAAACCGAGTGTGAAGTTGATCAGGCCGATACGCGCTGCGAGATCATGAACATTTTGGCGCAGGTATGGATACGCCGTCATGATCGCTACGTTTGCTCCGAAATCCTGATACACGGATTCTTCCGCTTCGTCCCCGCTGAACGTGAAACTGGTCAGCAATACTACGGAGATGTCCGCTACAGCGCTGTCTTCCTCGGTAAGTGCTTGGCATTTCAGGGTGAAGCGGTAGTCGACACTGTTGGGTCGATGTGACAGCTCCGTATCCAGAGATACCTCAGCACGCGCAGGTGCCTCACCGGAATGCCTCACGGCATGACACTCCTGCGCGACCACCCCGCGAAGATCAACCTGTGCTACAAACTTTGTCAGCCCCTCCAGGTTCTCCACGCGGTCCGTCACGAATTCGCCCCGCTTCGGAGCGGGTGAAAATCCTGGTCCGAGAAGAGCGCGGGCTTGGTCACCTCTGTGGGGCCTTCGTACAGGGCTTCGCCAGTGCCATAACTGGTGGTTGTCGAGCGCATCTCGACCAGAGTGGAGCTCAGCTCACCGGGAGTGAACCGTACTTTTATGCGTTCAGGACCTGCGTGTTGCACGGTCGAGAAGCGCATGCGCTCTATTTCTGGCGTGCACGAGGTACCGCAGCCTGTGTCCGTTTCGATCCAGTCCTGCGTGAGGGCGGGAACCACCTCACGCCCTTCCACGACTGCTTTGCGTGGTTCTCCTGCGGCCACTACGCGTATATCGAGTTCGTACCCCATGGCGTTGAGGTACTGCGCGATGGTGGTGATGCGGAGATTTCCGTCCCCACGGAACACCTGGCTCACTGCGGACTTCTTGATACCGAGACGGTCCGCCAGTTGAGACTGGTTCAGTCCGCAGGCGCTGAGAGCTCTTTGAAGAACTCGAAGGGTCTCATGGCGCAGTCTCGCTGCTGCTAGAAGTTGAGCGCCGTCCTCGCTACTGGCAAATCGGTCGTACAACGACTTCATGATTTCGAATCCTCCTCTCGAACCCATACCGCCCTGTTGATTTCCTTGCGTGGGGCCCGGGGCGTTCTCTTGATGAAGCCATGCGTGATTCTTACCGCTCCCACGCGTGTTCCTTCGACGTCAAAGAATGGAAGTCGAACATCGCCCGCCTTGAGTTCCTTGATGCCCCCCACGAGATTGTTCGTCTCGCGCGGAAAACATAACTCACGACGGTGGGCGAAATCTTCCAACACGATGAGCGTGTTTGCGAGCCGTTCACGGTCTTTCTTTCGCTTCGACGCTTCCAGGCCGCTTAAGAACTCATCGCATGGATTAGTTCCGTCCGATACCCTGGCCGCCTCGATCAAGTGTCGCTGACCATCTTCATAAATGATCCGCCCACACTCTCCGCACTCCTCGCGATTCAGTCCAGTTATGACTGTACCCTCCACCCCAAGGGTCAACAAGACGTAGGAGCTAAGCTTTACCTAACTTGATCCAATTGGCCCAGGGCGATCAATGTCGGCACTACGTCACCTTTTGGCGCCCTATACCCACCCGGAAGTGCAGCCACACTGTGTGGCTAGACGGTAACCGTAGCGAGCGATAAGGGTGTTGTGAGAGCGATCGTCCAACGTCGCTAGATCGGGTGAGGCGGTGTCCCTGCTTCTGTCGGGAACTTGGCTGAGCGGCATCCCCTGTTGCTCGTACCGCTCATGACTGCGTTCGCCATTGACCGTTTCGCACACGCCCTCTGCGGTCGAATGGTCGCTTGGTGCTCGGCGATCGATGTTGACGAACCTCCGGTACCTCAGTCTCAACTGCAGTTTCATTCTCAGTAGTTCACATTCGGAAGGCCGCGGGTTCGAATCTTGCCGAGCGCACGCGGGTGAGAAGCCCTGGACGTTGAGTCCGGGGCTTCTTTTGTCGGGGAGCGTCAGAGCGTTGGGTTCTGGCGGGTCTCGTCCAGGTGGGCGGTCATGAGTTCGGCCGTTCTGGTGAACCAGTCGTTCAGGACCGCGATCTCGGTGGGTGAGTAGTCGTCGAACTGCTCCGCCAGGCGGGCGTAGTACGGGCCGTAGAGCGCGGTGACGCGGGCGACCGCGGTGGGCAGCGCGGCGATACGTACGCGGCGGCGGTCGGCCGGGTCCGGGCGGCGGGTGACGTAGCCCGCGCGTTCCAGGCGGTTGACGATGCCGGTCACCGCGCCCGTGGTCACGTGAAGCCTGCCTGCCAGGTCGCCCGCCGTGAGGAGTTCCTCGCCGGCGCCCAGGACGTAGCCGAAGCAGGTCAGGTCGGAGACGTTCAGGCCCAAGCGCTGAGCCATCTCGTGCTGGGCGACCATGCTCGTGGCGATGAGGCCGTCCATCGCCGACAGGGTCTCCTCCGGGGTTGCCGGGGGGCGGAGACTGCCGCCACCCGCGCTGTTCTCCGGCCCCTGACCAGCCCTCTTGCTCTTCTCGGTGGCCGACATCCGGATATTCCCTTAGCGTGTGAGATAAATTCTCTTACTTGCTAAGAGATTGTAGGCGTCGGTCGGCCGGAGGTACGCACATGAGCGGGCATCAGCATGACGAAGGGCACACCCTTGCCGGATGGACGGGCTGTGGCATAGCCGTGGTGGGGACATCGGCCGCCGGGGTGGGCATGTGTCTCGGGTCCGGGTCCGGAATCTGGCTGGGGCTCGGAGTCGTGGGGCTCAGCGCGCTGGTGACCTGGGGACTCCATCTGGCCGGCTGGGGCAAGCCGCCCGGGATCAGGCCGTCGGCGGAGCGGGGCTGGCGTGTACGGGATCGTGCCGCGCGGAACGGGCATCCCGGCTGCTTCGGGTGCCGGCTGGCCGGGCGAGGGCGCCGGAGTCCGATGGCCGACCTCGATCCGGTGGTCGTCGGCCGCACCCCCACTGTCAGTGCCGGCCCCTACGCTCGTCAGTGATGGCACAGGTGTGGAGATGCAGCGGGCTTCGGTGGGGCGGGGCGGGGCCTGCGCTGGTCTGGGACGGGGGGCGTCGCAGTGTGTTGCCGTGGGGGAAGCAGGTCGCGTTCGCCGTTGTGGGCGAGGGGGAGCGGCGGTGTGTGGGAGCGCGGGGGCACAGCTGTTTCGCGGGGGCCGCGGTGTCCGGGCGCAGTGTCGGGGCCCGCTGCGAGGAGTGCGCACGGCTGGACCGGGCCCACTCCGTCGCGGCGGACACCATCGCCGACGACCCCCGGCCCTACTCCGTCTATCTGGCGTGGTTCGGACCCGGGATGGTCAAGGTGGGGATCACCGCCGTCGAGCGCGGGTCGGCCCGGTTGCTGGAGCAGGGCGCCGTCGCCTTCACCTGGCTCGGGCGGGGGCCGCTGATGTCCGCCCGGCGCAGTGAGGAGTTGCTGCGTACGGCGCTGGGGGTGCCGGACCGGATCGCGTACGACGCCAAGCGGGCCGTGCGGAGTGCGTTGCCGGAGAGGGGCGTACGGGCGGCGGAGGTGCGGGAACTGCACGCCCTCGCCGTGGGGCTGGACGGGTGGCCGGACGCCTTGCAGCGGATGCCGTTCGAGGCCGTCGATCACACGGACGCGTTCGGGCTCGACGGGCTGCCGCCGGCCGTGGCCGTCGTCAGCGAGCTGGTGCCGGGAGGTGTCGTGCGGGGTGAACTGGTCGCCGCCGCCGGGCCCGATCTGCATCTGCTGACCGGGCGGGGGGTCGTCGTGCTCGATACGCGGCTCATGACCGGGTGGGAACTGATCGGGGTGACCGGAGGGACCGGTGCGACCGGGGCGGGGGAGCGCGGGGACGTCACCGTGCCCGTGCGGGAGTTCGGGGGAGTTCAGGACGGGCTCTTCTGAAGAGCTGAAGAGCTGAAGGGGTGAGGGGTTGAGGTGTTGAGGTGTTGAGGGGCAGGGGTGCCACGGGGTGTCGGCGCTATACGTTGCACGTCGCCAAGGTCGAGCGGAGCCACGGTTCCGAGCGTGGGCATGAGTGACGACACGGAGAGGGCGGAAGCCAGGATGGACGCAGCGGGGGAGGTCGTCGGCGTACGGCGGTTCTGGGAAGGCCTCGGTCTTCCCGGGCTCGTCGACGTCCACACGCACTTCATGCCCGAGTCCGTGCTGAAGAAGGTCTGGGCGTACTTCGACGGGCTCGGGCCGCTCACCGGCGGTGTCGAGTGGCCCATCACCTACCGGGCCGAGGAGGACGAACGGCTCGGGATGCTGCGGGAGTTCGGCGTGCGTGCCTTCACCGCCATGCTCTACCCGCACAAGCCGGGCATGGCCGAGTGGCTGAACCAGTGGGCGGTCGACTTCGCCCGCCGTACCCCCGACTGCCTCCACACAGCGACGCTGTTCCCGGAGCCGGGCGTGGCGGAGTACGTGAGCAGGGCGCTCGACGACGGAGCGCGGGTCTTCAAGGCGCACGTCCAGGTGGGGGCGTACGACCCCGCCGACGCGCTTCTCGATCCGGCCTGGGGAGTGCTCGCCGAGGCGGGCACCCCTGTCGTGATCCACTGCGGTTCCGGGCCCTCGCCCGGCAAGCACACCGGGCCCGAGCCGGTCGGGCGGGTGCTCGCGCGGCATCCGCGGCTGCGGCTGGTGATCGCGCACATGGGGATGACGGAGTACGAGGACTTCCTCGACCTCGCCGAGCGGTTCGGGGAGGTGCGGCTGGACACGACGATGGCGTTCACGGACTTCAGCGAGGAGTTCGCACCGTTCCCCCGACGCGCGCTCCCCCGCCTCGCCGGTCTCGGTGACCGGATTCTGCTCGGCACCGACTTTCCCAACATCCCCTACCCGTACGAGCATCAGCTGCGGGCGCTGGAGCGGCTCGGGCTCGGGGAGGACTGGCTGCGCGCGGTCTGTCACGACAACGGGGCACGGCTGTTCGGGCTGTGAGCGCCGGACCCGCCCGTACGAGGGCCGGACCCGCCTGTACGAGGGCCGGATCCGCCCGTACGAAGCCGGGCCCGCCCGCACGAGCACCGGAGCCGCTCGTCCCGTACCGGGTCCGAGAGGTTCCCCCGTGTTCCCTGAGAGGCGGCTGTGTGTTTCTCAGGGTATTCACAGGTTCCCGAAAGGGTGCTCTCAGGGCGGCCCACCAATGTGTTGGCTATGACCACGACCTCGCCCCAGGGGCGCACCGAACTGCTGAGGCCGGACGGGAGCCCCGTCCGCGTGCTTGTCGTGGACGACGAGCTGTCGATCACCGAGCTGCTGTCCATGGCCCTTCGCTACGAAGGGTGGCAGATCCGCAGCGCGGCGGACGGGACCGGTGCGGTGCAGACCGCCCGTGAGTTCCGGCCCGACGCCGTCGTTCTCGACATGATGCTGCCCGACATGGACGGGCTCGCCGTCCTCGGCCGGCTGCGCCGTGAGCTGCCCGACGTGCCCGTTCTCTTCCTGACCGCGAAGGACGCGGTCGAGGACCGGATCGCGGGGCTGACGGCCGGCGGCGACGACTACGTCACCAAGCCCTTCAGCCTGGAGGAGGTCGTGGCACGGTTGCGCGGTCTCATCCGCCGTTCCGGTGCCGCCGACCGCCGCTCCGACTCGGTGCTCGTCGTCGGCGATCTCACCCTGGACGAGGACAGCCACGAGGTGTCGCGCGCCGGTGACGGCATCCACCTCACCGCGACCGAGTTCGAGCTGCTGCGGTTCCTGATGCGCAATCCGCGCCGGGTGCTCAGCAAGGCGCAGATACTCGACCGCGTGTGGTCGTACGACTTCGGCGGGCAGGCCAACGTCGTCGAGCTCTACATCTCGTATCTGCGCCGCAAGATAGACGCCGGCCGTGAGCCGATGATCCACACCCGGCGCGGCGCCGGTTACCTGATCAAGCCCGCGACGTCGTGAGCGGGCGACGACGACCGCGTACGCAGCGGCGCCGGCAGTCCGGGGCCCCGCGCGCGCCGCGGCGCCGGCAGCCTCGGACGCTGCGGACGCGGCTCGTCGTCTCGGCGGTCGCGCTGATCGCGGTGGTCTGCGCGGTGATCGGCACGGTCACGACGATCGCCCTGCAGCAGCACCTGTACAAGCAGCTGGACAGCCAGGTCACCGACGCCGCCGAGCGTGCCGGGGGCCCACCGCCGGGGGAGTTGCCCAGGAACCCGAACGGCGGCGGCTCGTCGCCGGGGTACTCCGGCGGCTCCTCGACGGACGACAGGCTCGCGGAGTTCGTCACCAAGGGGCCGACGCAGAAGGACACCATCGCCGCCGAGGTCGGCAGCGACGGAGGAATCACCAGGGCTGTCGTAGCCGTGGAGAAGTCCTCGGACGGCGCCTTCGACCAGATGGGCTCCAAGAACCTCAGCGACGCGGCGAAGGCCGCGCTCGGTTCCGTGTCCAAGACCGGCAAGCACACCGTCGACATCCCGGGCATGGGCGAGTACCGCGTCATGTACGTCAGCGGCGGCAAGGGCAGCTTCTACATCGCCCTGCCCACCGAGTCCGTCACCAGCACCATCAACACCCTGATCCTCGTCGAGGTGAGCGTCACGGCGGCCGGTCTGATCGCCGCCGGTATCGCCGGCGCCACCATCGTCACCGTGGCCCTCCGCCCCCTCCGCAAGGTCGCCTCCACCGCCACCCGGGTCTCCGAACTGCCCCTGCACACCGGCGAGGTGACCCTCAACGAGCGCGTCGCCGAGTCCGAGACCGATCCGCACACCGAGGTCGGGCAGGTCGGGGCCGCGCTCAACCGCATGCTCGACCACGTCCAGGGCGCCCTGCACGCGCGCCAGGAGAGCGAGACCCGCGTACGGCAGTTCGTGGCGGACGCCAGCCACGAGCTGCGTACACCCCTCGCGTCCATCCGCGGGTACGCCGAGCTGACCAGACGTGGACGCGAGGAGACCGGGCCCGACACCCGGCACGCGCTGGGCCGGATCGAGTCCGAGGCCGGGCGGATGACGGGGCTCGTCGAGGACCTGCTGCTGCTCGCGCGCCTGGACGCCGGACGGCCGCTCAGTTACGAGCACACCGACCTCTCTCCGCTGGTCGTGGACGCCGTGAGCGACGCCCGCGCGGCCGGCCGCGAGCACAACTGGCGTCTTGAGCTGCCCGATGAGCCCGCGCTGGTGATGGCCGACGCGGCCCGCGTCCAGCAGGTCATGGTGAACCTGTTCGCGAACGCGCGTACCCACACACCACCCGGTACGACGGTGACCGCACGCGTGCGCCGCCAAGGGGCCTGGGTCTGCGTGGACGTCCAGGACGACGGACAGGGCATCCCGCCGGACCTCCTGCCGCACGTCTTCGAGCGGTTCGCGCGCGGCGACTCGTCGCGTTCACGCGCCTCCGGGTCGACCGGGCTCGGGCTCGCCATCGTGCAGGCCGTCGCGGCCGCGCACGGCGGTGCGGTGACCGTCGACAGCGTCCCCGGACACACTGTTTTTACCGTGCATCTGCCCGCGCCGGCCCCTCAAGCGCCCCATTCTCATGAGGCGTTCATTTCTCAAACAGATTCACAACCGTACTCACAGGCACACCACAGCGCGACCACATGGGTGCAACAGGGCGCTTGACGACAGTCGTTGTCATGCGAACCGAACCTTCTCCCGGCAACCTGCCGGCGCGGGAGCACCTCCCGGCCGGAAATGCCGGTACGCCTGTCCTGGACGTAGTGATCCCCGTCTACAACGAGGAGAAGGACCTCCAGCCGTGTGTGCTCAGACTCCACGAGCACCTCTCCCGCACCTTCCCGTACGCGTTCCGCATCACTGTCGCGGACAACGCGTCCACGGACACCACTCCCCTGGTGGCGGCGCGGCTGGCGGCGGAGCTCCCCGAGGTCAGATCGTTCCGGCTGGAGCAGAAGGGCCGCGGCCGGGCGCTGCGGACCGTCTGGTCCGCCTCGGACGCCCCGGTCCTCGCCTACATGGACGTCGACCTCTCCACCGACCTGAACGCGCTGCTCCCGCTGGTCGCCCCGCTGATCTCCGGTCACTCGGACCTCGCGATCGGCTCGCGGCTCGCCCGTAGTTCGCGGGTGGTGCGGGGGGCCAAGCGGGAGTTCATCTCCCGTACGTACAACCTGATCCTGCGGGGCTCGCTGCAGGCCCGGTTCTCCGACGCGCAGTGCGGTTTCAAGGCCATCCGGCGCGATGTCGCGCAGGTGCTGCTGCCGCTCGTCGAGGACACCGGCTGGTTCTTCGACACCGAGATGCTGGTCCTCGCCGAACGGGCCGGGCTGCGCATCCACGAGGTGCCGGTCGACTGGGTCGACGACCCGGACTCGACCGTGCACATCGTGAAGACCGCGACCGACGACCTGAAGGGCGTGTGGCGCGTGGGACGCGCCCTCGCCACCGGCTCACTGGCGCTGGACCGGCTCGCCCGGCCGTTCGGGGACGACCCGCGTGACCGTGAGATCAGCGGCGTCCCGAAGGGCCTGGCCCGCCAGCTCGTCGGATTCTGTGTCGTGGGCGCCCTGTCCACGCTGTTCTACCTGGTGCTCTACAGCGGCTTCCGTACGTTCTCGGGTTCGCAGATCGCCAACGCGCTCGCCCTGCTCGTCTCGGCGGTCGCCAACACCGCCGCCAACCGGCGCCTGACCTTCGGCGTACGCGGCAAGGGCGGCGCGGTACGGCACCAGGCGCAGGGCCTGGTCGTCTTCGGTATCGGACTCGCCCTCACCAGCGGCTCGCTCGCCGCCCTGAACGCGGCGACGGACGAACCGGCGCACGCCACCGAACTCGCGGTGCTGATCGTCGCCAACCTCGCGGCGACCGTGCTGCGCTTCCTGCTCTTCCGGGCCTGGGTGTTCCCGGACCGGCACGACGAGTCACCGTCGACCGTCGTCGCCTCCCACACACCCGCCGTGCCGAACGTGCCGCCGACCGTACCGGCCGGACCCACCTCGCCCGTCTACGCGACGGCGCCGCGGTCCCCGTACGGCACGCACAACTCCTCGTACGGCACGACCGACTCCTCGTACGACCACCAGACCTGGGGGGACCCGACGATGCAGCTGCAGCCGGTGCGCCCGAACGACCACGATCCGAGGGAACCGCGATGACGACGACTCAGCACGAGCAGCCGGATACGGGGGCCGCCGACCCCGGTCGGAGGCCATCCGCGTCGACGGCGGTACAGGAACCGTTCACTCCGGCGGAGCCGGCCGCCCCCGAGGACGGCAGCCCCAAGCAGCCCTTCGTACGCCGTCTGTGGCGCGGGCGGCCCGAGGACAACCGCTGGGTGCGCCCCGCGTTCCTCGGCGCGCTGCTGCTGATCGGCGCGCTCTACACCTGGAACCTCACGGCCTCCGGGTACGCCAACTCCTTCTACTCGGCGGCGGCCCAGGCCGGCAGCCAGTCCTGGAAGGCCTTCTTCTTCGGCTCGCTCGACTCGGCCAACGCCATCACCGTCGACAAGCCCCCGGCCTCCCTGTGGCCGATGGCCCTGTCGGTACGGCTGTTCGGCCTGAACTCCTTCGCGATCCTGTTCCCGCAGGTCCTCATGGCCGTCGCCACGGCCGGAGTGCTGTACGGGGCCGTACGCCGCCGGTTCACCCCCGCGGCCGGCTTCCTCACCATGGCGGTGTTCGCGCTCACGCCCGTCGCCGCGCTGATGTTCCGCTTCAACAACCCGGACGCGGCCCTCGCCCTCCTGATGGCCGTCACGGTCTACTGCGTCCTGCGCGCCATGGAGAAGGCCGAGACGAAGTGGCTGCTGTGGGCAGGCGCCGCCGTCGGGCTCGCCTTCCTGGTGAAGACCCTCCAGGCCTTCCTGATCCTGCCGCCCCTCGCGATCGTCTATGCGGTCTTCGCGCCCACGACCGTGCGCAGGCGCATCGGTCAGGTGCTGCTCTCCGGCCTGGCGATGATCGTCGCGGGCGGCTGGTGGGTGGCCCTGGTCGAGCTGTGGCCCGCGTCCTCCCGCCCGTACATCGGCGGCTCGCAGAACAACTCCTTCCTCGAACTAACCTTCGGCTACAACGGACTCGGCCGCATCAACGGCGAGGAGACCGGCAGTGTCGGGGGCGGCGGCTGGGGCGAGACCGGCTGGGACCGGATGTTCAGCTCGTCCATCGGCGGCCAGATCTCCTGGCTGATCCCGGCCGCGCTGATCGTGCTCGCCGCGGGCATCGCCCTGACCTGGAAGGCCCGGCGGACCGACACGGCCCGTGCCGCGTTCCTCGCCTGGGGCGGCTCGCTGCTGATCACCATGGTGGTCTTCAGCTTCATGCAGGGCATTTTCCACGAGTACTACACCGTGGCCCTCGCCCCGTACGTCGCCGCCGTGGTCGGCATGGGCGCGAGCGTGTTGTGGGAAGAGCGCGGCCGGATGTGGATCTCGCTCACCATGGCGGCCACAGCCACGGCCACCGCGGTCTGGGGTTACGTCCTTCTGAACCGTTCCTCCGACTACCTGCCCTGGCTCAAGTGGCTGGTCCTGGTCGGCGGTCTGGTCGCGGCACTCGGCCTGATCTTCATCGCGCGGCTGGGGCGCAGGCTGTCCCTCGCGGTGGTCGGGCTCAGCTTCGTCGCGGCTCTCGCGGGCCCGACGGCGTACACGCTGACCACGCTGAACGAGGGGCACAGCGGTTCGATCGTCACGGCGGGGCCCTCGGTCTCGGGCGGTCGCGGCGGCCCCGGCGGTGGCATGGGCGGCGGTCCCGGTGGCGGCGGTGGCGGGATGCCGGGCGGCAACCGGCAGGGCGGCACCGGCCAGAACCAGCAGGGCGGCGGCATGGGCCGGCCCCCGACCGGCGGTATGCCGGGCGGCAACGGCCAGCAGGGCCAGCAGAACGGCAATGGTCAGACGGGTCAGAACGGCCAGAACGGCCAGACCCAGCCGGGTGGCGGTACCGCCGGCGGCACCGGTGACGGTGGCGGGATGGGCGGCGGCGGTGGCGGCGGTATGGGCGGTCTGCTCAACGGCGCGACCGTCAGCTCCGAGGCCAAGGCGCTCCTGGAGAAGAATTCCGGTGACTACACCTGGGCGGCGGCGGCCATCGGCTCGCAGAACGCGGCGAGCTACCAGCTCTCCACCGGCGACCCGGTGATGGCGATCGGCGGCTTCAACGGCAGTGACCCGTCGCCGACGCTCGCCCAGTTCAAGAAGTACGTGGCGGACGGGAAGATCCACTACTTCATCTCGTCCGGCTCCATGGGCGGCGGTGGCGGCAGCGACAGCTCCGGCACCGGGACCCGGATCAGCGAGTGGGTGCAGAAGAACTTCAAGGAGGTGACGGTGGGGTCGTCCACCTTCTACGACCTGACGCAGGCCACGAGCAGCTGACGTACCCACCGAAGGCGGTTTCGCAGAAGACGGTTTGACCGAAGCCGGTTTGACCGAAGGCGGTGGTCCGGGCTAACACGCGCCCGGACCACCGCTTTTTAAGTTGTTGTACGCCGTATAAGGCGTGTTCTACGGTGTATGGCATGTCAACTTCCCCAGGCCATCCGCCGGGCCACCCCCAGCGGTGGCTGATCCTCGGTGTGATCTGCCTCGCCCAGCTCACCGTGCTGCTCGACAACACCGTGCTGAACGTCGCGATCCCCACCCTCACCGAGGAACTGGGCGCCGGCACCTCCGACATCCAGTGGATGATCAACGCGTACTCGCTGGTGCAGTCGGGACTGCTGCTCAGCGCGGGCAGCGCGGCCGACCGCTACGGCCGCAAGAAGATGCTGGTCGCGGGCCTCGTCCTGTTCGGCATGGGCTCCCTGGTCGCCGGACTCGCCGACACCACCGGGCAGTTGATCGCCGCCCGCGCGGGCATGGGCGTCGGCGGCGCGCTGCTGCTCACCACCACGCTCGCCGTCGCGATGCAGATCTTCGCGCCCGACGAGCAGCCGAAGGCCATCGGCATCTGGAGCGCCGTCAACGCCCTCGGCTTCGCGACCGGACCCCTGCTCGGCGGGTTCATGCTCGACCACTACTGGTGGGGCGCGATCTTCCTGATCAACCTGCCGGTGGTGGCCCTGGCACTCGCCGCCGTGATCAGCCTCGTACCGGAGTCGAAGAACCCGCGCGGCGACCGCCCCGACCTCCTCGGCGCCCTGCTCTCCACGATCGGCATGACCGCCCTCGTGTACGCGATCATCTCGGGCCCGGAACACGGCTGGACCTCCGCCCGCGTCCTCACCACGGCGGCCCTGGCACTGCTCGTACTGGCCCTCTTCGCCCACTGGGAGAGCCGCATCCCGTACCCCATGCTGGACCTGCACTTCTTCCGGAACCGGCGCTTCACGGGGGCCGTCGCCGGTGCCGTGCTGATCACCTTCGGCATGGGCGGCGCGCTCTTCCTGCTGACCCAGCACCTCCAGTTCGTCCTCGGATACGGGCCCCTGGAAGCCGGTCTGCGGACGGCGCCGCTCGCCCTGACCGTGGTGGCCCTCAACTTCACCGGCCTGTCGGCGAAGTTCACCGCGAGACTCGGCACACCCGTCTCCATCGCCCTCGGCATGGTGCTGATGTCCGGCGGCCTGGTGTCGATCGCGACCCTCGCGTCGATCGGGTACACCGGCACCCTGCTCGGCCTGCTGCTCATCGGCGCGGGCTGCGCGGTCGCCAACCCCGCCATGGCACACGCCATCATGAGCGCGATCCCGCCGGAGAAGGCGGGCGTGGGCGCGGGGATCAACGGCACGCTGGCCGAGTTCGGCAACGGCCTCGGCGTCGCCGTCCTCGGCGCGGTCCTCAACGCCCGCTTCGCCGCGCTGATCCCGTTCGCCGCGGCCTCCCTCCCGGCGACGCTCGCCGCCGCGGACTCGGCGGACGAGCGCGCGCGGATCACGGACGGGTTCGCGTCGGGCCTGGAGACCAGCCAGCTGGTGGGCGCGGTGGCCGTGCTCCTCGGCGGACTGCTGGCCGCCGCGTTGCTTCGGCGGGCCGAGAGGGCAGACTCCGCGGTGGCGGCGGTACCGATGTGAGGGCCGCCCGGTAGAAATCAGGACTGGGGCGGACCTCGACGGTCCGAGGCGTCCCGGTGCGGAAGTGTCGAGGAAGGTGCGCCATGGTGAGGGCAGTCGACCGGGCCGAGCGCCCGGCACGGACCAGCGTGTGGTTGGAGGGCAAGGCCCCGCGAGGCGGTGGCGCCCGGGGCGGCCAGCCGGCGTCGCTCGACCGGGACCGGATCACCGGGGCGACGGTACGGCTGCTCGACGCGGACGGGCTGGCCAAGTTCTCCATGCGACGGCTGGCCGCCGAGCTGAATGTGACCGCGATGTCCGTCTACTGGTACGTGGACACGAAGGACGACCTTCTTGAGCTCGCGCTCGACGCGATCTACGGGGAACTGGAACTGCCCGATCCCGAGGCGGACGAGGACTGGCGGGACCAGCTCCGCGCGATCGCCTCCGGCTACCGGGCGCTGCTCGTACGGCATCCCTGGGCCTCGCCGCTCGCCGGGACGTTCCTCAACATCGGGCCCAGGTCGGTCGCCTTCTCGCGGACCGTGCAGCGGGTGATCCGCAGGACCGGGCTGCCCACGCACCGGCTGGCCGGGGCCATCTCGGCCGTCTTCCAGTTCGTGTACGGGTTCGGCACGATCGAGGGGCACTTCACCGCGCGGTCCGCGGAGGCGGGGATGAGTCCCGACGCGTACTTCCAACAGGCGCTGAGTACGTTGCGGGGGGCGCCCGAGCTCGATGACGTGCTGGAGGAGAGCACGGAGATCATGCGGGCGCGTGGGGGGAGCACGGTGGAGGAGATGTATGAGCGGGACTTCGGGTTCGCGCTGGATCTGGTGATCGTGGGGATCGAGACGGTGGTGCTCCGCGGGGGTGAGGGGTAGGGGTGCGGGTTTGTTGCCCGCGACCCCCTCACGACGAAAAGACTGCGCCGTTCCCCGCGCCCCTAAGAGCAAAAGGCTGCGCCGTTCCCCGCGGCCCTGGGGGGAGGTCAAAGATTGCGCCGTTCCCCGCGCCCCTAAGGGCAAAAGCAAAAGATTGCGCCGTTCCCCGCGCCCCTGAAATGGTCGGGCTAGGCCAGTCTTGCCGGGAAACCGCCTGTTGCTACCGGGCCCCACTTCTCCGGGGTGATGCGGATGATCGACTTGCCCTGCTTGAGCATGGCCTCCCGGTATTCCGCCCAGTCCGGGTGTTCGCCCGAGATGTTGCGGAAGTACTCGACCAGGGGTTCCACCGAGTCGGGGGAGTCGATCACCTCGGCCGTGCCGTCGATCTGGACCCAGGGGCCGTTCCACTCGTCGCTCAGGACGATCAGGCTGACCCGCTCGTCGCGCTTGGCGTTGCGGGTCTTGGCGCGCTCCGGGTAGGTGGAGACGACGATGCGGCCCGAGTCGTCGACTCCGCAGGTCAGGGGCGACCCCTGCGGGCTCCCGTCGGCCCTGCGGGTCAGCAGGATGGCGCGATGACGGGGACGTACGAAGTCGAGCAGCTCGGCCGACGATACGGAGGTGTTCGTAGCGATGTTCGGTGCCATGGGGGCAGCCTAGGCGTACAACCGCCCGCCCAGGCTGACCCTGCCGTGCCTACGTCCAGGTCTCTGGCTGTGTCTGCGGGCTATACCTGCGGGAGCGTCTCGCCCTGTACGGCCTGGATGTCCAGTTCCACCTTCAGCGTGGTGCCGATCGCCGCGATGCCCGCCTGGACGACCTGGTTGTAGTTCATCGCGAAGTCCTCGCGGCGCAGTTCCGTGGTGGCGCGGAAGGCCGCACGGGTGCCGCCCCAGGGGTCGGCGCCGGTGCCGAGGTAGGCGAGGTCGAGGTCGACCGGGCGTACGACCCCGTGCAGGGTCAGGTCGCCGTGGACCGTCCAGCGGTCGCTGCCGGTGGCCGGGGTCAGACCCGTCGAGACGAACCTGATCTCCGGGTGGCGCTCCACGTCCAGGAAGTCCGGCGACTTCAGATGCCCGTCGCGCATGGCGTTGCCCGTGTCGATCGAGTCGGCCCGGATCACCGCCTCCACCCGGGACTTGGCGACCTCGTCCGGGGCGATCTCGATCGCCCCGGCGAACTGCGTGAACCGGCCGTGCACGCTGGAGATCCCCAGGTGCTGGGCGACGGCGCCCACGGAGGAGTGGGCCGGGTCCACCGTCCACGGGCCGGGCGGCGGCAGCTCGGTGCCGCCCTGGCGGGCGAGCGTCACGGTGCCGATCTCGGCCCGGCCGCTCGCCGTGACGATGGCGCTCGACGCGACGGGCGCGTACCCGACGGCCGTGACGATCACCGTGTACGCGCCGGGCACGAGCACGACCGCGTCCCGCACGGCGCCCTCCTCGTCGGCCTCGGCACGCACCACCTGGGCGCCCGTCATGTCGGTCACGGTGACGACCGCGTGCGACACGGCCCAGCCGTCCCGCGTACGGATCCGCGCGGTCAGTCCCATTGCTCACAACCTCATCTCGTGGATCCGGCCCGCGGGGCGCGCCTCCGCTCGGGACGCGCCCCACGGGCCGGGGTCTTCAACCACTGCTTCTTCGGGTGGTCCTGTGACTACTCGCCGGGGTGGGCGAGCTTGATGTCGTGGCCGTCCACGCCGCCGCCGCTCACGGTCAGGGCCGTGGCCACCGGCGGGTAGCCGGTCGCGATGACGGTGTACTCGCCGCCGTCCAGGTCGGCGAAGGCGTACGCCCCGTCCACCCCGGTGGTGGCGGTGCCGACCACGTTGCCCGCCGCGTCGACGAGCGTGACCCGCGCGTCGCCCAGCGGACCGGCGGGTGCGTGCACCACGCCCTGGAGCTGCGCTCCGGCGGTCAGTTCGACCTCGACCCGGGTGACCCCGGTGCCGCCGACCTCGACGGGCAGGGCACGGGGGCGGTGTCCGGCGGCGTTCACCGCGACGGTCACGGCACCGGGCACCAGCTCGGCGAAGGTGAACTCGCCCTGCTCACCGGTGGTCCCGGTGGCCAGCACGTCACCGCGCACATCGGTCACGATGACCATCGCGCCCACGACCGGCTGCCCGGTCCCGGCGGCCTTCACCGCACCGGCGAGCCCGCTCGTGCCGCTCAGCAGGATGTCGTACGCGAGCGGCTCACCGTTCACGACGACCGTGGAGGCCTGCGGCTGGAAGCCGTCCGCGGAGGCGATCAGCACGTACGAACCCGTGCCGGGCGCGTCCACGGCGTATCCGCCGTCGGCCTGGGCGACCGAGCGGCCCAGCTGACGGCCCGCGAGGGAGATCAGCGTGACGGCGGCCCGGGGCACGGGCGCGCTCTCGGCGCCGCGTACGAACCCGTGGACCGGCACCCCGCCGGAACCGGAGCCGGAACCGGCACTCGCGGCGGAGTCGGTACCGGCCGCCAGGGTGGCGACGGCCGAGAGCCGCTGGGTGCCCGCGGGCCCCTCCTGCTCAGGGCCCTGACCGGTGCCGGTGTCCGCGACGGCCCAGCTCGGTACACGCTCGTCGGTCCCGTCCGGGAGGACGCCGGCCGGGCCGGCCCCCGCGGGGGAGTCGGCCGGGGAGCCCGTGGCCGGGGCGGCCTCGGCGACCGCCGTGACCTCCGCCTGGGCCTCGGCGGCCTGCGCCAGCCCGCCCGAGGTGCGCAGCGGGACCTCCTTGATGAACAGCGTGACGAGGAAGGCCAGCAGGGCCAGAACGGCCGCGATCAGGAAGACGTCCGCGATGCCGTGCCCGTACGCGCTCTCCATGACCGTGCGCAGCGGCGCGGGCAGCGAGTCCATGTCCGGGATGCTGCCGGTCGAATGGCTCGCCGCGGCGGCGTACTTGGGGTCGATGCCGGTGAGGCCGTCCTTGACGTAGTCGGTGATGCGGTTGGCCATCACCGCGCCGAGCGCCGAGACGCCCATCGCGCCACCGAGGGAACGGAAGAAGGTCACCGTGGAGCTGGCCGCGCCGAGGTCCTGGGGCGCCACCTGGTTCTGCGTGGAGAGCACCAGGTTCTGCATCATCATGCCGATGCCGAGACCCAGCAGCGCCATGAAGATCGCGGTCTTCCAGTAGTCCGTGTCGTAGCGGATGGTGCCCAGCAGACCGAGGCCCGCCGTGATGAGCACGCCACCGCCGACCAGCCACGCCTTCCACTTGCCGGTCTTGGTGATGATCTGACCGGAGACGGTGGAGGAGACGAACAGACCACCGATCATCGGGATCGTCAGCACACCGGACATGGTGGGCGACTCGTCCCGCGCCAGCTGGAAGTACTGGCTGAAGAACACGGTGCCGGAGAACATCGCGACACCGACGAAGAGCGAGGCGAGGGAGGAGAGCGCGATGGTCCGGTTGCGGAAGAGCCGCAGCGGGATGATCGGTTCCTTGGCCTTCGACTCGATGAACACGAAGAGCAGTCCGAGCGCGATCGAACCACCGACCATCGCGTACGTCTGCCACGACACCCACTCGTACTTGTCGCCCGCGAAGGTGACCCACAGGAGCAGCAGCGAGACCGCGGCGGAGATGAAGAACGCGCCGGCCCAGTCGACCTTCACGTCCCGCTTCACGACGGGCAGGTGCAGGGTCTTCTGGAGGACGATCAGCGCGATGATCGCGAAGGGGACACCGACGTAGAAGCACCAGCGCCAGCCGAGCCAGCTGGTGTCGGTGATGACACCGCCGAGCAGCGGGCCGCCGACGGTCGCGACGGCGAACGTGGCTCCGAGGTAGCCGGAGTACCGGCCGCGCTCACGCGGGGAGATCATCGCGGCCATGACGATCTGCGCGAGGGCGGACAGACCGCCCACGCCGATGCCCTGGACCACGCGGCAGGCGATCAGCATGCCCGCGTTCTGCGACAGACCGGCGGCGGCCGATCCCAGGACGTAGACGACGAGGGCTATCTGGACGAGCGCCTTCTTGCTGTACAGGTCCGCGAGCTTGCCCCACAGGGGCGTGGTCGCGGTCATCGACAGCAGGGCGGCGGTGACGACCCAGGTGTACGCGGACTGGCCGCCGCCCAGGTCACCGATGATCTCGGGCAGTGCGTTGGAGACGATCGTCGACGACAGGATCGCGACGAACATGCCGAGCAGGAGCCCGGAGAGGGCTTCCATGATCTGCCGGTGCGTCATCGGAGCGCCGTCGGGGGCGCCTCCGTGCTTGGCGTGTGAGCCCCGCACACCGGCTGGTGTGGTCGTTGCCATGGGCTTCCTTTTCTTGTGTTGCGTCATACGGGTGTACGGGTGGTCCGCTCGGCGGGCGCTGCGGCGGGCACGGCCGGTACGGCCGAGGAGGCCGGTACGGGCGGCAGGGCCCGGCAGTCACCGAAGCTGGCGCGCAGTCGGCCGAGCAGGGTGTTGAGCTGGTCGACCTCGTCGTCGGACCAGTCCGCCAGGTAGTGGGCGAGCGCGTTCATGTAGCGCTCGGAGAGATCGGCGAGCATGTCGCGTCCGGCGGGGGTGAGCCGCAGGATGCGGGAGCGCTTGTCGGCGGGGTCGGGGGACCGGTCGATCCAGCCGTGCTCGGCGACGTGTGCGACATGCCGGCTGGTCACCGACATGTCGATGGCCATCAGCTCGGCGAGACGGCTCATCCGCATCTCGCCGTGCCGGTCGAGCAGTGTGAGCACCGCGGCGGAGCCCGCCGGGCACTCGTGCGGGAGGATCCGCCCCAGCCCCCGCTTCACGGCACCGATGGCGCTCAGCTGCTGGGCCAGCTCCTCGTACTGCCGTCGAGCGGCCATCGCACCTCCCTCATGTTCTTTTGTTGCTTGAGGCAACCATAAATACTGTTGGTTGCTGCAGGCAAACGAAATGGCACCCCGCGGCCTAAAACCTTGGCAAAGGCAAGTATTGGCGAACGTAAACTCGCAGCTCAGGCGGTTTTCCGGGGCCCTGGGGCCCCGGGGCCGCCTCCGGTGGCCGGTGGGCCTGCTCGACGCCTGAGTGGCGGCCCTCACCCGGCCCGCCCGATGCCTGAGGTGGCGGCCCTCACTCGGCAGGCTCGATGTCCGGGGCGGTCGGTCGCTCGGTCGCAGCCCGGCCCGCTCGGCGTCCGAGGCGGCGGCCATCGGCCGGTCCGCTGCTCGGTGGCCGGGGCGGGCCGCCCTCTTCAGCCCGTCCGGCGTTTGAGGACGAGGCCGCGAGGCCGATAGAGGCCGCCAGGCCGCTACGGGGGTCCGGGGGTCCGGGGGGCGAAGCACCTGGGGCGGTGCGCACCAGATAGACGGCCCCAAAACTTGGGGCCACCGAACGCACCCGATAGGGTCACGCGCATGGCAAACACCCAGGGCCCCGAGGGCAACTACGACCCCGCGGGTAGCACCCAGATGTTCCGAGCGTTCGTCGACGACCCGCAGAGCCGCCAGCAGCAGCAGGTGGCCACCACCCGGGGTCCCCGGGTCGGCCTGATCGTCGGTGTGATCGTGGCCGTCGCGGTCGTCGCCGTGGTCGCCTGGCTCGCACTCAAGTAACCGCACTTCAAGAGGGCGGGGGGCGCCGCAGGGCGCCCTACTCCCACCGGACGGACACGTCCCGCGTCTCGACATGCATGCCGAGAGGTACGCGCCAGGCGTCGACGCACACCGTCCAGGTCTTCTCCGTCCGGCTGCCCGGAGCGATCGGCACGGGCAGTCGTTCGGCCGACTCGACGGTCGCCCAGTCGATCCCGAGTGCGCCGATGACGTGCGTCCCGAAGGTCACGGTGCCCGAACGCACCGCGGTGCCCCCGGTGTTGCGGAACCCGACGGTGACCTTCTCGCACCATCGCTTGTCGGCGGGCTCCCGCTCGGGCTCACCGACGACCAGCACGGCGGGCCCGGCGGGCGCGCCCGCACCGGACGTGGCCCCGGCCCCCGAACTCCCGTCACCGCCCCCGGCGTTGCTCGTACCACCGGCACCACCGGCACCACCGGCACCACCGGTACCACCCGCGTCGGCCGTACCACCCGTATCGCCCGAGCCGTCCCCGCCGCCCGAGGCCGGGCCCGTACGACCGCTGTCGTGTGCGCCGGACGAGCCGGACGTGCCGGCCGAGGACGAGCCCGCGCCGCTCCCGCCCGAGCCGGTGCCCGTGTCCGTGCCGGCGCCCGTGTCCGCGCCCGACCGGCTGCTGCCACCGCCCGACTCCGAACCCGGTTGCCCCGCACCGCCCTTGGCCGCGGATCCGCTCTCCAGCGGCACCAACTCCACGTCTCCCGTGGGCGCGACGGCCTTCGCGGGCGACGAGGGGCGCTGCACGGCGACGTACCCGTCACCGTCGCCTCCGCCACCACCGATACCGATGCCGCTGCCGCAGGCGACCAGCGTCACCGCTCCCAGACAGACCACAGCCGCCGAGGCACCCCCAAGGGCCCCTCGGCGACCACGTATCGACTGCTGTCCCACCCGTCGACGCATCGCGCCAGTGTGGCTGACGACCCGTCAATTATGAACCCCTCGGCGGGGTCCTGGGCGGTGGCTCAGTCGGAGATGAGGCCTTCCCGCAGCTGGGACAGCGTCCGCGTGAGCAGCCGGGAGACGTGCATCTGTGAGATGCCGACCTCCTCGCCGATCTGCGACTGCGTCATGTTGGCGAAGAAGCGGAGCATGATGATCCGCCGTTCGCGGGGCGGGAGTTTGGCCAGCAGGGGCTTCAGGGACTCGCGGTACTCGACGCCCTCAAGGGCCGTGTCCTCGTAGCCGAGGCGGTCCGCGAGCGAGCCCTCGCCGCCGTCGTCCTCGGGGGCCGGGGAGTCGAGGGACGACGCCGTGTAGGCGTTGCCCACCGCCAGGCCGTCGACCACGTCCTCCTCGGACACGCCCAGTACGACGGCGAGTTCGGCGACGGTCGGCGAGCGGTCCAGCTTCTGCGACAGCTCGTCGCTGGCCTTGGTCAGCGCGAGCCGCAGCTCCTGGAGCCGACGCGGGACGCGCACCGACCACGAGGTGTCCCGGAAGAAGCGCTTGATCTCACCCACGACCGTCGGCATCGCGAACGTCGGGAACTCCACGCCCCGTTCGCAGTCGAAGCGGTCGATCGCCTTGATCAGGCCGATCGTGCCGACCTGGACGATGTCCTCCATCGGTTCGTTGCGCGACCGGAACCGGGCGGCCGCGTAACGCACCAGCGGGAGGTTGAGTTCGATGAGGGTGTCCCGCACGTAGCCGCGCTCGGGGCTGTTCTCGTCCAGCGCGGCGAGCCGCAGGAACAGGGAGCGGGACAGAGTGCGGGTGTCGATCACTTCCGGGGTCGGGGGGAAGGCCGGGGCTTCCGCGGCCGGGATGGCCGGAACCTCGACAACGACACTGTGAAGCACGTCTGGCGCGGATTCGCTCTTCGTGAGCGTGAGCACCTTCGAGCTGCCCTGGTCTGCGGACATGCCACCCCCTTTGGGTCGCGGACGGTCGCGGCGGAACGCTCCCGTCGAAGGAACGCAGCCTCCACCTGAATACCGGAGGCGGGGCTGCGGCAAACGCGTCACCGGAAGAATGTCACATGTCGGCAACACGCTGTAGTGACATGTCGACACAAGAGGGGTGAATAGGCCCTGGAAAAGGGGGGTCTGACGGTTTTTCACCGCAGAAATGACGGGAAAAGGCCTTGGAAGCGATTCGCTCCCCGGAGCTACGCCTCGATCCTGTTTGCGGATCGAAGCCGAGCGAAGCTACGGGCGAGGAGTCTTGACACATGCATCTGCGAGACACCCAGTTCGGCGCTGATCTGTGACTGCGTCAGATTGCTGTAGTAACGCAGCAGAAGGATGCGCTGTTCGCGCTCGGGCAGTTGGACGAGCAGGTGCCGTACGAGGTCGCGGTGCTCCACACCGTCCAGTGCGGGGTCCTCGAAACCGAGCCGGTCGAGCAGCCCCGGCAGCCCGTCGCCCTCCTGGGCGGCCTCCAGGGAGGTCGCGTGGTACGAGCGGCCGGCCTCGATGCAGGCCAGCACCTCGTCCTCGGTGATGCGCAGCCGCTCGGCGATCTCGGCGGTCGTGGGCGTGCGCCCGAAGCCCGTCGTGAGGTCCTCGGTGGCGCTGTTCACCTGCACCCACAGCTCGTGCAGCCGGCGCGGTACGTGGACCGTGCGGACGTTGTCGCGGAAGTACCGCTTGATCTCGCCGATGACGGTGGGCATCGCGAACGTCGGGAACTGCACGCCCCGGTCGGGGTCGAAGCGGTCGATGGCGTTGATCAGCCCGATGGTCCCGACCTGGACGACGTCCTCCATGGGCTCGTTGCGGGACCGGAAGCGGGCGGCGGCGTACCGCACGAGCGGGAGGTTCGCCTCGATCAGCGCGGCCCGCACGCGGCCGTGCTCGGGGGTGCCGGGCTCCAGGTTCTTGAGCTCTCCGAAGAGGACCTGGGTGAGGGCCCGGGTGTCGGCCCCGCGGCGCCGCTGCGGGCTCTGGTCCGGGGAATCGCCCGGCTCGTCGAGCCGTTCGAGGGCCTGCGGCTTCTGCTGGGGAGGTGCTGGTGCTTGAGGCGCGGTACTGGCCGGCACGGTCAACTCCACCTCTGGGTCCGTCAACCCGTGAAAACACAAGTCCGAACGACGTCCGTCAGACACATGCGTCAACTCATCGGTCAAAAGCGGTCATAGCATCACAAGACATGTGCACTGTGTGCAAGCACCTCATCACTCCGTGTTGAGCCCGGCTCCGGGTCCGGCGGTCTGAAAAAGGCATGAAAGAACCCCCCGCCGTTCGGGCGAGGGGCCGGTGTTCCGTGCGGACCGCGCTGTGCCGAGCCGGTGCCCGGCCGATGTCGTGCTGTGTTGTGCTGTGCTGTGCCGAGCGGTGTCGCGGCTCAGAACGCGTAGTCGGCGATCACCCACGTGGCGAACTCGCGCCACAGCGCGACGCCGGCCTGGTGAGCGGGGTGCTCCAGGTACCGCTTGAGGGCGTCCATGTCCTCGACCGCCGAGTTGATCGCGAAGTCGTACGCGATGGGCCGGTCGGTGATGTTCCAGTCGCACTCCCAGAACTGCAGTTCGGGAATCGACCCGCCGAGCGCACGGAAGGCGGCGACGCCCTCGACGACACGGGGCTCGTCCCGCTCGACACCTTCGTTGAGCTTGAAGAGGACCAGGTGGCGGATCACATGCACTCCCAGGACGAACAGGGAACAGGGAACAGGGAACAGGGAACAGGGATACGGGGATACGGGGATACGGGGATACGAAGTGGAGGGTGGGGGGCGGCGATGGTGTGGCCGCCAGTCCTTGGCCCCGCCTAGTCCTTGGCCCCGTCGGCGATCCAGGTCATGAAGTCACCGACGGACTGAGCGGCGTTCGAGATGCCCTCGAAGCCTATCTGGACGTAGTCCGCCGCTCCTTCAGGGTCGGTGATGATCACGTACAGCGCGAAGACCACGACTACGTAGACGGCGATCTTCTTCGAATTCACCGCCATCGCGGCCTCCCCGTGTGCCTGCTGTCTGTGCCCGCTACCTGCCGCCTGTGTCCCTGCGGCCGTTGTGCCTGGCGGGACCCCTGGTGTCGGCGGCGAGTGTAACCCCGGGCAGTTGATCTGACGATCTTTCAATGGGGCGGGGCAGGGCAGCACGAAGGGCCCGGTCCACTGGACCGGGCCCTTCATCTATCTGCGGTAGCGGAGGGATTTGAACCCTCGGTGACTTGCGCCACACTCGCTTTCGAGGCGAGCTCCTTCGGCCGCTCGGACACGCTACCGAGAGAGATCCTAGCCCACGATGGGCCGTGCTCGGAAATCGGTTCAGCGGCTCCTGAAGAACTCCGTGAGCAGCCGGGCGCACTCCTCGTCGAGCACTCCGGCGATCACTTCGGGCCGGTGGTTGAGCCGGCGGTCGCGTACGACGTCCCAGAGGGAGCCGGCCGCGCCCGCCTTCTCGTCCCGGGCGCCGTAGACGACCCGGTCCACGCGGGACTGGACGAGCGCGCCGGCGCACATCGTGCAGGGTTCGAGGGTGACGACGAGCGTGCAGCCGGTGAGCCGCCACTCCCCGGTCCTCGCGGCGGCCCGGCGGATCGCCAGCACCTCGGCGTGGGCGGTCGGGTCACCGGCCGCCTCACGCTCGTTGTGCCCGGTGGCGAGCACCGTCGTGCCGTCCGGGGCCAGCACCACGGCGCCGACGGGTACGTCCTCGCCGCGGCCCGCGAGTCCGGCCTGCTCCAGGGCGAGCCGCATCGCGGGCCGCCAGCGGTCGCGTACGGGATCTTGTGCCGGATCTTGTACGGGAACGGGAACGGGACCGTCGGCGGGGTCCTGTTCCTCTTGCGTGTTCGACGGAGTCAGCGGACGGTCTCCAGGACCTCTGCCGCCCCGAGGACCTCGGCGATCTCGCCGAGTGCGTCGGTGCTGTCCAGGGCCAGCAACTCCTTCTCGTTCACACCGAGATCGGTGAGGACCTCGCGGTCTCCGATGGGTCCGGACGGCACGGTCTCCCCCTTGGAGGTGGTGCCGACGTCGTCCTCTTCGTTGTCGTCGGCCTCGTCCTCGGGTTCACCGTCCTCCGTGCCGTCGAGGTCGAGGGAGTCCAGGTCGGCGACATCGTCGTCGCCGGGCTCCCGTCCGAGCAGTTCGTCCGTGAGCAGGATCTCGCCGTACGAACTGCGGGCCGCGGCCGCGCCGTCCGAGACGTAGATGCGAGGGTCCTCCTCGCCGTCCACGCGGACGACTCCGAACCACGCGTCCTCCTGCTCGATGAAGACGAGCACCGTGTCGTCGTCGACCGAGGCTTCGCGGGCCAGGTCGGCTAGATCCGACAGGGTCTCCACATCGTCGAGCTCTGTGTCGCTCGCTTCCCACCCGTCTTCGGTGCGCGCGAGCAGTGCGGCGAAGTACACCGTGACTCTCCCACTGGTCCTAGGCGTGCCGGTTGGGGGTCCCCCCGGCGGAGGTTGTGGGCGGGGGATACGTGCTCCGAGCCCCGCCCACTCGGAATCGTGGCAGAAACAGAGCGTTCAGGAGAGGTCTTCGGCTCGCTGTGTCCCGGTCGCGTTCCCACGCCCGGTCGCGTGGCGCGTGCGTCACGCCACCGCATGGCCTCACCTGGGCGCCCGGCGCCCACCGACAGCGGGATCGTACGCCGCCGACCCCCGACTACATACGCGCCTGCCCCGAGCACTGCCCGGCGGGTCGCACCACGATGCCCCAACGGGCGGGTCGGGGGGGCTGACAGGGGGCCGGTCGGACGCACTTCGCCGGGCGGGCCGGCCTCTGGGGGCAGTGGGTCAAGGGGCCTGGGGCCAGGGAGGCTGCGGTTGCCCGGCGCTGGGCAACCGCCCAGGGCCACATGCGGCCGAGGCACCGGGCCACGACTACCGCCAGCGCGGCACTCGTCCTGCGGCCACCGGCCGGGGTTGGCCCGTGGTCGGCGGCTGCACTGCGGCAGCACGGCCGCGTCGGCGTCCGGCGTGCGGCCTGCGGCTGCGTGGCGGTGTCGGCGTCCGGCCTGCGGCTGCATGGCGGTGGTGCATCCGTGCGGGGATGCCTGTGGCGGCGCACCCGGCCACGGGGGCTGCGGTGCTCGACCGCAGCCTGTGGCCGCTCGACCGTGTCGGCTGCCGGCTTGCGACTGCACGGCGATGTGGGCACCTCCCGCGGCTGTCGCTCGACGCCGGGGCATCCTGCCTGCGGCTATCGGCTGTGCTCGGCAGCAGCAGCCTGGCGGTCGGCGGTTGGGCTTCCTGCCCATGGTCGTCGGCCGAGTGGCGTATGGCCGGCGGCTGCCCGCCGGTCGGGCCCCAGGTCTCGGCTGCCGTCCGTCCGTGCCGGCACTGGCTTGCGGTTGCCAGAAGCGCCGGCACCGACCGGGCGGCAGCCGGCCGTGACGCTCCCGGCCTGCGCTTTCCGGGCGGGAGAGTGGGCGCCCGCACTCCTGCGCTTTCCGGGCGGGAGAGCGGGCGCCCGCACGCTGTTGTTCGGCGCGGCGATCGGCTCACGGTTGGCGGCCGTGCCGGCTCTCGGCCCAAGGTGTCAGCGGTGGGCCCCCGGGGGCCTGCGGCTGCCAGCCCCGCCGGTGTCAGGCCCCCGGCTGCCCGCGATGGCGGGCCGTGCTGGTGCCCCGGCCGTGGCCGCACCGCGGTGGGGTGCCCGGCCCGTCACCGCAGGCCGCGGGCTGGTCCTGGTGTCGCTACCAGCGGAACGTGCGCATGCGCATGGCGTGGCGCAGGCGGGCCGTTTTCGCGCGGCGTGGCTGCACCCTGTCGCGCAGTTCGCGGGCCTCCGTGAGTTCCCGCAGGAACTGGGCCCTGCGCCTGCGGCGCTGGGCGTCGCTCTCCAGGTCTTCCCGGTTCTGTCGCTCCGGGTCCGGCATCCGCAACACCCCCAGTCGGTCACTCCCACTTTCCCCCCGACGGGCGGTTTGATGCCAGCGGAGGTTTGCGCGGTGGCATCGGCGAAGTGTTCTCGAAGCAGGTGGCGACGGGCGACGGGCGCCCTGGACGGGCCCGGATACCCTGGTGGACATGCGTCTCCACGTCGTCGACCACCCCCTGGTCGCTCATAAGCTCACCACGCTGCGCGACCGCCGCACCGACTCCCCGACCTTCCGTCGGCTCGCCGACGAGCTGGTCACCCTGCTCGCCTACGAGGCCACGCGGGACGTGCGCACCGAGCAGGTCGACATCGAGACCCCGGTGTCCGCCACCACGGGCGTCAAGCTGTCCTACCCGCGCCCCCTCGTCGTACCGATCCTGCGCGCCGGCCTCGGCATGCTCGACGGGATGGTGCGCCTGCTGCCGACCGCCGAGGTGGGTTTCCTCGGCATGATCCGCGACGAGGAGACGCTCCAGGCGTCCACGTACGCGACCCGTATGCCCGAGGACCTCTCCGGGCGCCAGGTGTACGTCCTGGACCCGATGCTGGCCACCGGTGGCACCCTCGTCGCGGCGATCCAGGAGCTGATCAAGCGCGGCGCCGACGACGTGACGGCCGTGGTCCTGCTCGCCGCCCCCGAGGGCGTCGAGGTCATGGAGCGCGACCTCGCGGGCGCCCCGGTGACGGTCGTGACCGCGTCGGTCGACGAGCGCCTGAACGAGCACGGCTACATCGTCCCGGGCCTGGGCGACGCGGGCGACCGTATGTACGGCGCGGCCGAATAGCGGCCGTACAACCGTACCGACCGGACCGACCGGACCGCCGTCTTCGGCGGTCCTCACCGGTCCTTCTTCAGCAGCTCTTCCTCAGCAGTCCTGCTTCAGCAGTCCTTCTTCGTCGAGGGCGCCGGTTCGGGCCTGGCCAGAGCGGTCAGCGCCTTGTCGGCGTCCTCTTTCGTCGTCAGGGCCTTGTAGGCCTTGCCGAGGATCAGGTCGACCTCCACGGCCCTGGCCCGGGTGTCGGTCTTCAGCTCGGCACCGGCGAGCTGGGTCGCGACGACGGGAAGCGCCGCGTCGGTGGCCGCCTTCGCACCGAGCACGATCCCGGTCCCGTCGACCTTCTTGTCGTACGCCTTCGTCGCGTTGCCCACCTCGCCGATCTTGAAGCCGCGCTTCTTCAGCGCGTCCGCGGTGTCCTTGGCGAGGCCCTTGCGGTCCGTGGCGTTGAGGACGTTCACGGTGATCCTGCCGGGCTCGGGCGGGGCCTTGAAGGGGCTCGCGGAGGGCGAGGGCGACGTCTTGCAGCCCGGTGCCGACCCCGCCGCGGACGCCTTGTCGCCGCCGCCCGTGAAGACGTCGATGAGCTGCAGGGTCCCCCAGCCGGCCAGTCCGAGTGCGGTGACGGAGGCGGCGACCGCGAGCACGATCCTGCGGCGCCCCCGGTTTCTGCGCATCCGTGGGTACTTGTCCCCCGTGATCCGGTACTGGCCGCCCATGCCAGGGGGAGTGAGCATGCTCATGGGCGCAGCGTAGTGCGCCGAAGCGACGATGCCTACTAGATGATCATTGACCGGGGTTCAGTCCAACCCAAAAGGGCCAACCCGGGCAGGGGGTGGCCAGGCAGGGACCGACCCCGGACGGGTCGGTGCACACGCGGGCCGAGAGGGCTCCCCGGGCAGCCGTCGGCCACCCAGGGGTGAGCCGGGCCGGGCGAGGGAGGGACTCAGTCCAGTTCGAGGACGCGGGCGTGGAGCACCTGGCGCTGTTGGAGTGCGGCGCGGACGGCGCGGTGCAGGCCGTCCTCCAGGTACAGGTCGCCCTGCCACTTCACGACGTGTGCGAAGAGGTCGCCGTAGAACGTGGAGTCCTCGGCGAGCAGCGTTTCCAGGTCGAGCTGGCCCTTGGTCGTCACCAGCTGATCGAGGCGGACCGGGCGCGGCGCGACATCCGCCCACTGCCGGGTGCTTTCCCGGCCGTGGTCGGGGTACGGCCGTCCGTTTCCGATGCGCTTGAAGATCACACGGAAAGCCTACCGGCCAAGAGCTTCCGGGCGCAGCCATGGCGCCGGAGTGCGACGCTGGAAATGACGTCGTAAATATGGGCAAACCGGTAATTCTCCCAGATCACCCGTTCATGATCCGTTAGGAAACGGCCCGAGAACGGTCCAACGGTCTCGGGAAACCCGGGAACAGGGGCCTTAAATGACTGACAGTGAAGCGCGGCGGGCGGGGACGCCCGGCTCCGGGACGCCCGAGCCCGGTACGGCCGAGCCCAGTACATCCGGGACTTCTCAGCCCGGTACGGCCGGGACTTCTCAGCCCGGAACCTCTGAGCCCGGTACGGAGGGGGTACCCGCCGCCCCCTCCGACACTCCCTCCTTGCCGCCGCAGGCCCAGGAGATCGCCGCCGGGTACGCCTTCCCGGGGGCCGCGCTCGATCTGGGGGCCCTGCTGTGGGACGGACGGTGTCTGCCGGACGCGCAGATCCGGATCCCGCTGGGGATGCTCAACCGGCACGGCCTGGTGGCCGGAGCCACCGGCACCGGCAAGACCAAGACCCTGCAGCTCATCGCCGAGCAGCTGTCGGCGCAGGGCGTGCCGGTGTTCCTTGCGGATGTGAAGGGTGACGTCTCCGGGATCTCGGCGCCGGGCCAGGAGAACGACAAGGTACGGACACGGGCCTCGGAGGTACGCCAGGAGTGGACGCCGGCCGGTTACCCGTGCGAGTTCTACGCCCTCGGAGGCATGGGCCACGGCATCCCCGTACGCGCGACCGTCACGAGTTTCGGCCCGGTCCTGCTCTCCAAGGTGCTCCGGCTGAACCAGACGCAGGAGCAGTCGCTCGGCCTGATCTTCCACTACGCCGACCAGAAGGGCCTGGAACTGGTCGACCTGAAGGACCTGCGGGCCGTCGTCACCTTCCTCACCTCCGACGAGGGAAAACCCGAGCTGAAGGGCATCGGCGGGCTCTCCACGGCCACGGCCGGAGTGATCCTGCGCTCGCTGACCGCGTTCGAGGCGCAGGGGATGAGCCCGTTCTTCGGGGAGCCGGAGTTCGACACGAACGAGCTGCTGAAGGTGGCGGCGGACGGCCGGGGCACGGTCTCCGTCCTGGAACTGCCCGCCGTGCAGGACAAACCGCAGCTCTTCTCGACGTTCCTGATGTGGCTCCTCGCCGATCTCTTCCACGACCTCCCCGAGGTCGGTGACCTCGACAAGCCGAAACTCGTCTTCTTCTTCGACGAGGCACATCTGCTCTTCAACGACGCGTCCAGAGCCTTCCTTGACTCCATCACGCAGACCGTCCGGCTGATTCGCTCGAAAGGGGTCGGCATCTTCTTCGTCACGCAGACCCCCAAGGACGTGCCCGGAGACGTCCTCGCCCAACTGGGCAACCGCGTCCAGCACGCGCTGCGCGCCTTCACCCCCGACGACCAGAAGGCGCTCAAGGCCACGGTGAAGACCTTCCCCGACTCCCCGTACGACCTGGAGGAGGTCCTCACCGCCCTCGGCACCGGGGAGGCCGTCGTCACCGTCCTCAGCGAGAAGGGCGCCCCGACGCCGGTCGCGGCGACGCGGCTGCGGGCGCCGGAGTCCCTGATGGGCCCGGTGGACCCGACGGTCCTCGACCGGGCGGTCGAACAGTCGCCGCTGCACGCGCGCTACGCCCTCGCGGTCGACCGCGAATCGGCGTACGAGAAGCTGCGGGCCGGTGAGGCGGGAGCGTCCGAGAAGGCGGCTCAGCCTGTGTCTCCGCCTGCGCAGGCGGAGACAGGCGCGAAGCCGGAGAAGGGTGCGGGTGGTGGCCGTGGTGGCCGTGGTGGCACCCGGAAGGCCGAGGAGGACCCCTCCGTCGTCCAGCAGGTCGTCGGCAGCGGGGTCTTCAAGTCGCTGGCCCGCAGCCTGGGGACGCAGATCGGGCGCGAGATCACCCGGTCGGTCTTCGGCACGGCCCGGCGCAGGCGGTAGCCGGAACCCTTAACCGGAATCTGCTGCCGGAATCGCTTCCCTGGCGGCGAAAACGGGGGCGGGCCGGTCGTGGCCCGCCCCCGCGGTCGGTTCAGCCGACCCCGTCGATTCAGTCGCGCTCGCGATTCCGGAACGGAACCTGCTCCGAAGCCGAAGCCGAAGCCGAAGCCGAAGCCGAAGCCGAAGCAGACGACGGCGTCGGCTTCACTTTCGGGCTCGGGCTCGAGCTCGGGCTGGGGCTGGGGCTCGGGTTCGGGTTCGGGTTCGCTGCGGCCCGGCCCGTTTCAGGGGGCGTCTTCGGCGCGTTGCGGAGGGATTCGGCGCGCACCAGGGCGCGCAGGATCGCGTACGGGTCCATCGGCATGGAGAGAGTCCTCTCGTGCTGCTGGGGAGGGGGAGCGGTCCGGTCGGAGCCGGGCTCCTCAGCAGCGGAGGACCATGCAGCGCAGGGCGCGCGGGGCGGGGGCGTGATGGAGCGCGCGG
This sequence comes from Streptomyces sp. NPDC127119, assembly GCF_042677425.1. Classification (NCBI taxonomy): domain Bacteria; kingdom Bacillati; phylum Actinomycetota; class Actinomycetes; order Kitasatosporales; family Streptomycetaceae; genus Streptomyces; species Streptomyces sp. NPDC127119. The sequence continues at coordinate 151,344 of NZ_JBHXTO010000004.1, forward strand.
CCTCGCGAGCGGGGGCGTTCGGTGACGGCGGCCGGGCGGTGCGCGGACCGTCCCGCCGGGCGCCGGGGCGCCAGGGGGCGGTGGCTCTGTCGGGCGGCCGACCGGAAGGCGGTGTCCAGGATGTCGTGCGGATGTTCGAGCCCGGACTCGGTGGAGACGGCGGCGGGCGGGGCCGTACGGATCCCGCTGTGCCCGCTCGCCGAACCGGCCGCGCACACTGCGCACAGCGCGCACAGCAGCGAGGCGAACAGCACGAGGAACCGCTGCCGGGCAGACCGGCGCGCACTGTGCGCGACGAACCGACCAGGACGTCGGCCAGAAGTCCGGCCAGAAGTCCGACCAGCACTCCGGCCAGGACTCCGGCCAGGGCTGTGGTCAGGACTCCGGTCGAGGCTCAGGCTCCGGTCGGGGCTCATGAGAAGTCATGTCCCCGGTCGGAGGGCCCGGTGCATCGGCCGCACCACCAGAACCGCCCGCTTGGCGTAGGGCCTGTCTGACCATTCCCGCCTGCCGGGCGACGCCAGACGGGAATGGTCAGACAGGCCCTAGGCCCTGTTGTCAAATTCCCGCCTGCCGGGCGACGCCTGGCACGCTCCCCCAGCCTCCGGCCGGGGGGACCCCCACTCGCTGCACCGGGCGAAAGCCCAAGTACGTCCAGTACGCGGACTTCCGCCCGGCACACCGAGAGCACGCACCAGACGCCGCCCGGCCCGCCCTCCGGGCGGACGCCGGGAATTTGACGACAGGACCTAGGGCGCCGTGCCGGGGCCCGGGTCGGCCCGGCCGCGTACGACGCCATCGCGCTCAGAGCGTGCGCGGTACGGCTCGGGCCCGCTTGCGCATCTGGAACGACGTGATGATCTCCGTGACGCCGAGGGCCAGCAGCCAGGCGCCGCCGACGACGGTGAGCACGGCCACCGACTCGAAGGGGGAGACGATCAGGACGACACCGGCGAGGAAGCTGAGGATCCCGAGGAGGATCTGCCAGCCCCGGGCGGGCACGGTCGGGTCGGACGCGGCGGCCAGCGTGTGCGTGACACCGCGGAACAGCCAGCCGATGCCGATCCACAGCCCGAGCAGCAGGATCGACTGCATCGCGCCGCGGAAGCAGAACAGGCCCAGCAGGATCGACAGCGCGCCGCTGATGAACGCCATCACCCGCAGGGAGGTCGCCTTGTGCGTGCCGAAGGCGGAGGCCAGCTGGAGCATGCCGCTGAAGAGCAGATAGAGCCCGAAGAGCACGCCCGCCGCGAGCAGCGTCGCCTTCGGCCACGCCAGCATCATGATGCCGAGCGCGAGCGCGGCGATCCCGGCGGCCAGTACGGCCTGCCAGGCGGTGCGGGAGAGCAGGAAGAGGGGACCTTCGAGCCGGTCCGGTTCGTGGAGATCACCGGTCCGGCGCGGGTCGCGGGCCGCGTGGGCCCGTCTGTCGTCGTATTCAGGCCCCCAGGGGCCGCCACTCGGTACCTCGGCCATGCCTCATGCTCAGTCGGCACCGCTGCCCCTGCCACTCGTGACACCCGAACGACTGAACGCGGCGGCCGGCCCCCTACGGACCCTCACGGACCCTCACGGACCCTCAACCTCACTCACCGGAGGTCTTCGCAGCCTTCGCGTTCTTCGCGTTCTTCGCGCTCTTCACAGTTTTCGTCGTCGCCGTCGTCGCCGCCTTCGCGGTCGTCTCTGCCGCGGCCTTCGCCGCCGCCTTCATCTCCTGCTTGTGCGCCCGCACCTTCGTCAGCGACTCCGGGCCGGTGATGTCGGCGACCGAGCGGAAGGACCTGGCCTCGCCGTACGCACCCGCGGCCTCGCGCCAGCCCTTCGGGCGTACCCCCAGTTGCTTGCCCAGCAGGGCGAGGAAGATCTGCGCCTTCTGGGTGCCGAAGCCGGGCAGCTCCTTGAGCCGCCGCAACAGCTCCGCCCCCGTCGGCGCGCCGGCCCCCGCGTCCGAGCCCGTACCGGGGTCCGCGCTCTCCCAGACCTTCGCCGCGTCCCCGTCGTAGTGCTCCACGAGGTACTGGCACAGCTGCTGGATCCGCTTGGCCATCGAGCCCGGGTAGCGGTGCACGGCCGGTTTCGTGGACAGCAGGGCCGCGAAGGCCTCCGGCTCGTACACCGCGATCTCGTGCGCGTCGAGATCGTCCCCGCCGAGCCGCCGCGCGATCGTGTACGGGCCCGCGAACGCCCATTCCATCGGGACCTGTTGGTCGAGCAGCATGCCGACGAGTGCGGCGAGCGGGCTGCGCCCGAGGAGTTCGTCGGCCTCGGGCTGCTGGGCGAGATGCAGGGTGACGTCCATGCCCCGATCATCGCGCCTACGGGTTCAGGCCGCTCGCCAGTACCCCAGCGCGTTCACCCGCTGCTTCGGCAGGGCCAGTTCCTTGCGGAAGTACGCGGCCAGCGAGCGGGTCGTCGCCGTGTCGCAGGCGATCCAGACGTACGGGTCGGCGGTCTCCTTCAGCAGCTCCGGCACGGCCGCCCGCACCTGCGCCACCAGGTGGGCACCCCGGTCGAGCCGGGGGACCGTACGCAGGTCGTGGCGCGCCGGGTCCACCCGCAGGGGCAGACCGTCCGTGCCCCGGGCACCCCTGCCCGTGCCGTTCTCGCTGCTCCCGCTGCTCCCGCCGCTCCCGGCGGTCTCGAACCAGATCGTCGCGGGTGTCGTACCCACCGCGCCCAGCAGGGAGTTGAGGGCGGGGAGCGAGGCGGTGTCGGCGATCGCCAGCACCCGGGACGGGGCCGGGTCCGGCTCGGTGAAGCCGGTGCCCTGGACCGTGGCCTCGATGGTGTCCCCGGGCTTCGCGGACCGCGCCCAGTCGCTCGCGCACCCCTCGTGCAGCGCGAACTCCAGACTGAAGGTGCCCGCGGCCGGATCGGGGTCCACGAGGGTGTACGCCCGCTGGTGCGGCTTGCCCGCGTTGTCGAACCACAGCCGTACCCACATCGTCGGATGCACCCCGGTCGCCGCGAGCATGCCGCCGTCGGAGAGGTGCAGCCGGCGGTAGTGCTCGGTGACGTCCTCCGTGCCCAGGACCGTGAACGCGAAGTCCTTGCCCCGGAACAGTTTGAGGACCGCGCCCTCCCAGCCGTGCCCCTGCCCCATGACGTTTTCACCCTTCGCGTACGATTCCGACACACCTTACTTAGGTGAGCCTAACCTAAATTCGATGGGAGAATGCAGGGTGACTGCCGAGATCTACCGCGATGCCTGGGGCGTCCCGCACCTGCGCGCAGGCGACGCCTTCGAACTGGCCCGCGTCCAGGGCCTCGTCACGGCCCACGACCGCGCCTGGCAGATCGAGGTCGAGCGGCACAGGGCGCGCGGTACCTCGGCCGCGTTCCTCGGCGCGGACGCGCTCCCCTGGGACCGGTTCGCGAGACAGGCCCTGCTCGACGACACGGCGAGACGCTGCTTCACGGCCCTGGAGAGACGGGACCCCGAGACGGCCGCCTGGGTCCGGGCGTACGTCGACGGGGTCAATCAGGGCCTGCCCGAAGGGGCCCGCCGCGCACCCGAGTTCGGGGCGGTCGGGCTCGCGGCGGGCCGGTGGGAGCCGTGGACACCGCTGGGCGTCTGGCTGGCCACGCACATCCTGTTCGCCGGGTTCCCGGCCAAGCTGTGGCGCGAGGAGGCCGTACGCCGTCTCGGTCCGGACGCCGTCGGTCTGTTCGCCACCGACGGACCCGGCACCTCCGGCAGCAACGGCTGGCTCGTCACCGGCGAGCGCACCGCCACCGGGCTGCCGGTCATCGGGGGTGACCCCCACCGGTTCATCGAGGCGCCGGGTGTCTACCAGCAAGTCCGGCTCGCCTGCCCGGAGTTCGACGTCGTGGGCCTGGCCGTACCCGGAGTCCCCGGCATCGCCCACTTCGGCCACACCGGCACGGTGGCCTGGGCGATCACCAACGCGATGGCCGACTACCAGGACCTGTACCGGGAGCGGCTCCGGCGGTCCGGAGACGACGACGAAGACGGAGGCGGAGGCGGAGACGGAAACGGTGACGGTGACGGGCGGCCGGGAGCGGGGCAACTGGTCGAGGCGCTGGGCCCGGACGGGAAGTGGCACCCCGCCGCCCGTCACACAGAGCTGATCGAAGTGGCCGGCGCCGACCCGGTGGAGGTCGAGGTGATCGAGACCGCCCGCGGCCCGGTCATCATCAACGCCGATGCCGATGCCGATGCCGATGCCGATGCCGATGCCGATGCCGACGGTGTCGGTGTCGGTGTCGGTGTCGGTCGCGAGCGTGAAAACCCGACCGGTGACCCCAGCGGTGACCCCATCAGCCTCCGCCACCCGCCCCGCGTCTCCGAAGACCTCGGCTTCAGCGCACTCCTCCCGCTCCTCCGCGCCCGCCGGGTCGCCGACGTGGACCGCGCCCTCGACGACTGGGCCGAGCCCGTCAACGTCGTCCAGGCGGCCGACACCGAGGGAGGCCTGCTCCACCGGGTCGCGGGCCGGGTGCCGGTACGCGACCCGCTGAACGGCACCCGGATCGTCCCGGCCTGGGAGCCCGGCCACGAGTGGCAGGGCTGGTACGCCCCCATGCCGCGCGGCACGGTCGACGACGGCATCGCGGTCATGGCCAACCAGCGCGGCCCCGCCACCCCCCTCGGCGTCGAGTTCGCGCCGCCGCACCGGGCCGCCCGCCTGCGCGCCCTCCTCGACGCGCGGAGCGACTGGAAGGCCGCCGACATGGCCGCCCTCCACATGGACACCCATCTCGCCTCCGCGGCCCCGCTGCTGAACCGCCTCGCCGCCCTCGAAGACCTCGGCCCCCAAGCCGCAGCTCTGCGCGGCCAACTCCTGCGCTGGGACCGCCACATGGCCACCGACAGCACGGAGGCGGCCGGCTACGCGGCGGTCCGCAGCGCCGTCGTACGCCGCCTCGCCGCCCACCCCGCCCTGGCCCCGCTGACCGAACCCCCGCCCTGCCCCGAGGTGTTCCGCCCCTGGCTCGCACTCCTCCCCCGCATCGCCTTCGCCCTCGAAAACCTCCTCACAGCGAAGGAGTTGTACGGGATCGACCGCGCCGAAGTCGTCAGGGCGGCCCTGGAGGAGGTGGCCGGGGCCCCGCCGGAGGGCGTCTGGGGCGACACCCACCGCCTCGCTCCCTGGCGTGCGCTGCCGGACCCCGCGTACGACGCGAGTGAGCCGGGGCTCTCCGGCGATCACGACTGCGTGCTGTGCACCTCGGCCGTGCCGGGTCTCACCGACCGGTCGGCACGCGGCCCCGCCGCCCGCTACGTCTGGGACCTGGCACGACGTGAGGACAGTCTCTGGGTGGTGCCGTTCGGCACGTCGGGCGTACCGGGTTCACCGCACCACCGCGACCAACTCCCCCTGTGGCTCGGCGGAGAACTGGCCCCCGTGACCACCGACTGGAACCAGCTCCGCCCGGACCGGTTCCACAGCGAGAACGAGGACAACGCATGACGTCGTACACGACCACGACCACGAGCGCGACCACGCCCCTTCATGACCGCGCGGCCGTCCACGAGGAGGCCGTCGAAGGTCTCGGCACCGTCCGTATCGTGCCCGTGGACGCTGAGGCCGACCTGGACGTGCTGCATCCCTGGGTGACGGCCGAACGGGCCCGTTTCTGGGGCATGGGCGGTTTCACCAGGGAGCAGGTGCTGGAGACCTACCGGCATCTCGGCTCGCTCGACACGCACCACGCGTTCCTCGCCGTCCTGGACGGCGAACCGGCCGCGCTCTTCCAGACGTACGAACCGGAGGCCGACCGGGTCAGCGAGTGCTATGAGGTGCGGCCCGGCGACATCGGCGTCCACCTGTTGATCGGTCCGCCACCCGGGGGTGTCGGCCGGCCCGGTCACAGCGCGGCCCTGCTGAGGGCCTTCACCACGTACGTCCTGCGGGTTCTCGACCGGCCGCGGGTCGTGGTCGAGCCCGATCTCCGCAACGACAAGGCGATCGCCCGGCTGGTCCGCCAAGGCTTCGTGCTCGGCCCGCCGATCGTGCTGCCGGAGATCGACCTCCCGGAGGTCCACCTGCCGGAGAAGAAGGCACGGCTGGCTTTCCTGGTGAGGGACGGCGCATCCGCGCCCGCCGGTGGGGCATGGTCGGGGAGTGGCCGATGACATCACTCCCGAAGCCCTAGCCGCTCACTACCGACTGGAGCCCATCCCCAAGGAGGGCGGCCTCTTCCGCCGTACCTGGGCGGGCCCCGAACGCCCCGACGGACGGCCCGAGGGCTCCGCGATAGTGGCCCTCCTGACCGCGCGGCCCGGCGACTTCTCCGCCCTGCACCGCCTTCCGGCCGACGAGACCTGGCACTTCTATCTGGGGGACCCGCTGGAAATGCTGCTCCTCGCCCCCGACGGCACGTCCCGTACGGTCCTGCTCGGCCCGGACGTCCTCGGCGGCCAGCACATCCAGTTCACCGTGCCCGCACGCACCTGGATGGGCGCGCGGGTCGCCGCGGACGGCGCCTGGTCGTTCTTCGGCTGCACGATGGCACCCGGCTTCACCTTCGAGGGGTACGAGCACGGGGACGGCACCGAACTCGCCGTCCGCTACCCGGCGGAGGCGGCGCGGATCACCGCGCTGAGCCGCCCGTGACGGGCGCGAGCGGTGACAGTGGCGTGAGTGGTGACAGTGGTGACAGTGGTGCGAGCGGCGGGCTGCTCGAAGGCCAGGTGGCGCTGATCACCGGCGCCTCGGGCGGCCTCGGGCGGGGGATCGCGCTCCGGTTCGCGGCGGCGGGCGCGGCCGTGGCCGTCCACTTCCGTACGAACGCGCAGGCGGCGGACGAAGTCGTCGCCCGCATCGCGGACTCGGGCGGTCGCGCGGTGGCCCTGAACGCCGATCTGACCGTGGAGTCCGAGTGCCACCGGGTGGTGCGCGAGGCCGCGGACTGGGGAGGCGGCGTACTGACGGCCCTGGTCAACAACGCGGGCGTCCAACCGGTCCAGGAACTTCCCGGCATGACGCTGGCGGACTGGCGCGCGGTGGCCGACGCCAACGTGTCGAGCGTCTTCGCGTGCACGCAGGCCGCCGCCGAACTGATGCGGGACGCAGGAGACGCAGGAGATGTGAGAGGTGCTGGAGACGTGAGAGGTGCAGGAGACGCGAGAGGCGCAGGGGGCGAACCCGGTGGGCGTGTGCGCAGCATCACCCACATCGCGTCCGTCGAGGCCACGCACCCCGCCCCGCACCACGCGCACTACTCCGCGTCGAAGGCCGCCGTCGTCATGCACGCGCGCTCGGCGGCCCTGGAGTACGGTCCCTACGGAATCCGCGTGAACACCGTCTCCCCGGGGCTGATCGACCGCGAAGGCCTCGCGCAGGCCTGGCCGGAGGGCGTACGGCGCTGGCGACAGGCGGTGCCCACCGGGAGGCTGGGGCGCCCGGAGGACGTGGGCGACGCCTGCGTGTTCCTCGCCTCGCCGCTGGCGTCCTGGATCACCGGGCACGACCTGGTCGTGGACGGGGGGATCTCGGCGCGGCCGACATGGTGAGCGGGTTGAACAGCGTGCCGCGTACATCCGTACCTCCACAGAGGCCGCGGACGTACGCGCGACGAGCACGAGAAGCAGGGAGAGCCGACGTGGTCCGAGTGAGCCGTACACACCGGGCCGCGGCCCTCGTCACCCTGCTGGGCACGCTGTTCCTGCTCCTGCTGGGCGGCGCGACCTCCGCGTCCGCCCACTCGGCCGTGCGGAACACCGACCCCCGTGAGGGGTCCGTCCTGAAGACCGCGCCGCGCGAGGTCACCATGACCTTCACCGAGTCGGTCGGCATCACCGACGACTCGCTGCGCGTCCTCAGCCCCGAGAACCGCCGGGTCAACGCCGGCGACACGGAACACGTCCGCGGCAGCTCCGACCAGGTCCGCGTGCGGCTCCGCGACAACCTGCCCGACGGTACGTTCACGGTCGCGTGGCGGGTGGTCTCGGCGGACAGCCACCCCATCTCCGGAGCCTTCACCTTCTCCATCGGCGAGCCCTCCGCGACGACCGCCGCCATCTCCGCCGAGCCGGCCGTGAACCCCGCCTCCGGCGCCCTCTACGACATCGCCCGCTATGCCGCGTACGCCGCCGTCGCCCTGCTCATCGGCGTGGCCGTCTTCGTCCTGGCCTGCCGCCCGCCGAGCACTCAGCCGCTCCGCGGGCTCGTGCGCGGCGGCTGGTGGACCCTCCTCGGCACCACGGTCGTCCTCGTCCTCCTGCGCGGCCCGTACGAACGCGGCACCGGCCCGTCGACCCTCCTGGACCCGGCCCTCATCGAGAACACCCTGACGAGCAGGCCCGGCTGGGCACTGCTCGCCCGGCTCGTGCTGCTGGCGGGCGTGGCGGTCTTCCTCGTACGGACGGAGGCGGCACTGCGGCGGTCCGGGTCGGGGTCTGGGTCTGGGGCGGGGTTCGGGTCCGCGGGACTCGCATCGGCGCCGGCGCCGGCCGTTCTGGTGGTCGGCGGGTTCCTGGCGCTGTCCCTCGCGGGCACATGGGCCGTCGCCGAGCACGCGTCCGCGGGCATCCAGGTGCCCCTGGCGATGACGTCCACCATGCTGCATCTGCTGGCGATGGCGGTCTGGCTCGGCGGTCTCGGCGCCCTGCTCACCGCGCTGCACCGTTCGGAGATTCCGCTCCCGGCCGCGTCCGTGCACCGCTTCTCGCGGCTGGCGTTCGCCTCGGTCACGGTCCTGGTGCTGACCGGCGTCTACCAGTCCTGGCGCGGACTCGGCTCCTTCGACGCGGTGTTCGGCACCTCGTACGGCCGGATCCTGGTCGCGAAGGTCTGCGCGGTGGTGGCGCTGCTGGCCGCGGCGGCCTTCTCGCGCCGCTGGACGGCCCGGCTGACGGAGGCGGCCCGACCGTCGTCGAAGACGCGGGTGCCGGAGATGGCCGTGTCTGGGCCCGTGTCTGTGTCTGTGTCCGGGGCCGCGTCCGGCCCGGCGTCCGATCCGACGGCGGGCTCGACATCGGGCCCGGTGGCCGACGACCCCTCGCCCTCATCGCAGACGTCTTCGTCTTCGTCGTCCTCATCCTCGTCGTCGACGTCCGGGGCGGAGGGCGGTGCAGGTCACCGCGCCCTGCGCCGCTCGGTTCTCGCCGAGGTCGTCGTGGGGGTGGCGGTGCTGGTGATCACGACGGTACTGACCGGCACCCAGCCCGGCCGTGCCGAACTGGAGACGGCCGCCGCGGCCGAGTCCACCGCGAACGCCGCCGGGAACGGCCCGACCGCGTCCACCACCCTGATCCCCTTCGACGTCGGCACCCCGGGCGGCCACGGCAAGGTCCAGATCGTCCTGGAGCCGGGCCGCGTCGGCGAGAACACGGTCGAGGCGGTCATCATCGGCCCCGACGGAGGTATCGCCACCGTCCCCGAGATCAAGCTCTCCTTCACCCTCAAGGCCCAGAAGATCGGCCCCATCGACGCCCGGCTCACCGACCAGGGCGGCTACTGGGGGACCCGCTCCCTCAACCTGCCCCTGGCCGGCACCTGGACGATGAAGGTCACCATCCGTACGTCGGACATCGACCAGGTGTCGGAGACCCGGCAGGTGAAGATCGCCCGCTGACCTGCGGAGACCGATGCGCCGACCTGCGGATACGGCTGCGCCGACCTGCGGATACGGCTGCCGGGCCGTCCGGGCCGTCCGGGCCGTCCGGGCCGTCCGGGCCGTCCGGGGTTGTCCGAGGTATACGGGTTATCCGATGTATCCAGGGCGTCGCTACCAGGCCGGCATGATCGCTTCGGGGTACCGGGACCCGGCGGCCCCCTTGGGCAGGATCTCCTGGACGCGGGCCAGGTCCTGCGGGGTGAGCGTCACGTCCGCGGCGGCCACGTTCTCGGCGAGGCGCTCCGGGCTGCGGGTGCCCGGGATCGGGACGACGTCGTCGCCCTGGGCCAGCAGCCAGGCGAGGGCCAGCTGCGTCACGGAGATCCCCTTGGCCGCCGCGAGGGCGGTCAGTTCGCCGATGGCGGTCAGGTTCCGCTCGTAGTTGCCGGGCTGCCAGCGGTCGTCCCAGCTGCGCATGTCGTCGGCGGGATACTCGTCGGCGGGCTTCACGGTGCCGGTCAGGAACCCCCGCCCGAGCGGCGAATACGGTACGAATCCGATGCCGAGCTCGCGCACGACCGGCAGCACGTCGGCCTCCACGGCCCGCTCGAACACGGAGTACTCGGTCTGCAGCACGGACACCGGGTGGACGGCGTGGGCGCGCCGGAGGATGTCGGGCCCGGCCTCGCTCAGCCCGAGGTAACGCACCTTGCCTTCGGCGATCAGTTCGCCGATCGTGCCCGCCACGTCCTCGATGGGTACGTCCGGGTCGACGCGGTGCTGGTACAGCACGTCGATGTGGTCGGTGCCGAGATGGCGGAGGCTGTTCTCGGTGACCTCGCGGATGTGCTCGGGACGGCTGTTGAGGGCGTATCCCTCGCTGTTCTGCGGCGCGTCCATGTCGAAGCCGAACTTGGTGGCGATCACGACGTCGTCGCGGATGCCGCGCAGGGCACGGCCGAGCAGCTGCTCGTTGCTCCCGGTGCCCATGCCGTACAGCTCGGCGGTGTCGAAGAGGGTGACGCCGAGTTCGTACGCCCGGCGGATGGTCGCGATGCCGCCGGGTTCGTCGCCGGCGCCGTACGCCATGGTCATGCCCATGGTGCCGAGACCGATCGCGCCGACGGTCAGCCCCTGCCCGCCGAGAGCGCGCACGGACAGCGCACCGCTCTTGTCCTGCGGGCCCTGGTTCTGCTGGTTCTGCTGTTCGTCGCCTTGCTGTGTCATGCCGTCAACGCTAGGAGCGCGCACGCTGCGAGGCATGGGGCGTCGGCCGCATAAGATTGCCTGATCCTCTCAGAGCCACCGGCTTCCGGACACACACAGACAAGGAGCGCACATGCTGGACGAACTCGCCGCGGCCATCACCCGGCACGGCAGTGACATGTGGGCCGACACCGCGGTGCCACGCCAGCGACTGGTGACACTCGACGAGGCGGAGGCGCCGCTCGACCTGCTCTACGAGCCGATGATCTGCTTCGTCGTCCAGGGCTCCAAGAACAGCGTGGCGGGCGAGCGGAGCTGGACGGCGGGCCGTGGTCAGGTGTTCCTCAACTCGCTGGTCCTGCCGGTCACGGCCACGTTCGAGGAGGTGCCGTACCGCTCTGCGGTCATGCGCCTGGACGGCGCCCGGCTCGCCGAACTCCTGCTGGAACTGGAACCGGACGGCACGGACCAGCCCGCTCTTTCCGGCCCGGGGCCGGCCGGCCCGGTCACGGCACCGATGACTCCCGAGATCACCGACGCGGTCACCCGCTGGGTACGGCTGCTCGACACCCCGGGGGACATCCGCGCCCTGGCGGGCCGTTTCGAGATGGAGATCCTCTACCGGCTGCTCGGCACCGCACTCGGCCCGACCCTGCGGCACTACACCCTGGTCGACTCGTCCGCGGCCAGGGTCCGTACGGCGGCCCGGTGGATCTGCGCACGGTTCGCCGAGCCGCTCGCCATCGAGGAGATCGCGGCGACGGCGCACATGAGCACCGCCAGCCTGCACCGCAACTTCAAGGCGGCGACGGGGATGAGCCCCCTGCGCTTCCAGAAGCACCTGCGCCTCCAGGAGGCCCGCCGGCTCCTCCTCGCCGGCGACACCACGGCGGCGCTGGTCGCGGAGAAGGTCGGTTACGTGTCCGCGACCCAGTTCAACCGCGAGTACCGGCGGACGTACGGCCTCCCGCCGGGCCAGGACACGGCCCGCCTGCGCGACCGACTGGCGGACGCGGGCGCCCGGACGGCATGAGCGGTTCCCGCTCCCTCCTACCTCCCTCTCCTCACGGGGAATCCCAGTGGGCGAGGAGGTGCAGGGCGGCGGAGGTCCGCGCGAAACCCTGGTCGCCGAGAAGGGCACGCAGCTCACCGTTGAAACGGTCAATCTCCGGCTGGGCGGCGCGCAGGGCGGCGCGGCCCTCGTCGGTGAGCTCCAGGGTTACGGCCCGGTGCTCGCGCGGATGGGCCCGCCGGACGACGAACCCGGCCGCGGTGAGCCGCGCGACGAGCGCGGTGACGGCGGACTCGCGCAGCCCCAGAGTGCGGGCGAGCTCCCGCTGGGTCCCGCCCGACTGGTCCCGCACGGCGAACAACGCACCGAGCTGAGCGGTGGTGACCCCGGCGGCGGCCACACAGCGCCGGTCCGCGACGGTACGCAGCCGATGAGCGGCCCGCTGCAGAAGAAAGAACAACCGCTGATCGGCCTCGGGTTCGCATGCACCTTCGGGTTCGGACATGGCCCGATGTTGACAGACGGGACGGCCGTACGGGACTCTCACTTCACTAGTGAAGTGAGAGTCGGCGAAACGAGGCAGGTGCAGGTGTGAAGGACTCTTTGGACCTGGCCGCAGCCCAGGAGGCCCTGGCGGCGCAGCCTTTCAGCACCCTGCTGGGCGCCCGCCTGGTGGCCTTCGGCAAGGGCGAGGCGGTGCTGGAACTGGACATCCGCGACGACCTGCGCCAGCAGAACGGCTTCGTGCACGGCGGCGTACTCGGCTACGCGGCCGACAACGCGCTGACCTTCGCCGCGGGCAGCGCCGCCGGAGCGCACGTACTCACCTCGGGCTTCACGATCGACTACCTGCGCCCGGCCGACGGCACCCTCCTACGGGCCCACGCCCACGTCGTACGAGCCGGCCGCACCCGAGTCGTCTCCCGCTGCGACCTGTCGACGGTGGACGCGGAGGGAACACAGACGCTGTGCGCGGTGGCACAGGGAACGATCGCGACACGGCCTGCCTGAACCCGCCGAACACCCGGGCTCACTGCGAAAACAAGAACAACGAGGCCCGAGAACAACGAAGAAGGGCCCCACCGCGAACGGTGGGGCCCTTCGACATCGTGCCCGGTGAGGCACTGGCGGAGGATACGAGATTCGAACTCGTGAGGGGTTGCCCCCAACACGCTTTCCAACTGTGGTGGCGGTCTTGAGCGGCTCGGACGGGGCCGTTCACCTGCGTTCATGGGAGGTTGGTCATCTGGGCGGTTACCGCTTCCGGTCCTGTCTGAACGTCCGTGAACGGCGCTGAATGAGACGGGAACTGAGACGGTGACGAACGGCTGGCCCTAACACCCTTGCGGGATACTCGTGCTCCAGAGTGGGCTGGGTCACACTGGGTTCCTGTTTGAGTAAGGGGGGATCATGAGTAACCCGTATGTCAACGCGCCCATCCGAGCCCGCATGTACGCGAACACATGGCACAAGGTGATCTGGATTGCCGTGGTTGTGCTGTCGGCCGGTCTTTTGGCGCCGCCGTTGTTCTTCATTGCGGCCAAGAAGCGTGTCGTCAGCATGATCGTGCCAGCCATCTACGCAGCGGTCATTTACGGCTCGGCCATCCTGGGGTCGGTGCTCGGCAACCCGAAGAACTGGGTGGGTGGCGTCCTGGTCATCTCGGTGATCGTTGCTGCTGTACACGCAGCCATCCTTGACGCGGATTGGAAGGCCGGACGGTGACGGCCATGGTGCTGGCGTCCCATTAGGAGGGACCACCGCCGAAGGGAGGCGTCCGCTGCGAGACCGGACCGCCTCCCTCCCGTGGTGCCCTTCTGATCCGTAGTTCTACAGAGATCGGTCACCTGGGGTCATAGAAGCCCTCGTGAGGTCCCTGAGAGGGCCTGGCGCCCATGGGCGGTTGCTGTGGTTGCGGTACTTCGCTGCTGTACCGCCGCACCGGACGGCAAGCGACACCCATTGCTTGACGCCCACTCTTGGGCGGCAACCTGCCGGGCTGGAGGCTGTGACCTGGGAGTCCGGCAGTGGCGACTGTAGCTCTACGGTCACTGCCGGTCACCGATGAGGGACCTCCGGGGGGGGGCGGACGGCCCAGGGATGGCCCAAGAATCGAGCGACTCATGGTCAGCCTGCAGCAGGTGCGATGTCTCGTAGATCAGGCAAGCAGCTTGGGAGCGACCCGCATTGACCAAGGAGTTCAGCCACTACGGGGGGCACAGTAGAAGAAGTCCGATGCTTAGTTGAAGATCCACGCAGGTGCAACAAGGTAGAGCGTCACGCAACCCCACAGTTGAAGAAGTGCCGCGGCCAGTTGAAGGCCCACGGCCCCAAGTAGGACGGCCACACAGAGGGGTGGTCACAGTTGAAGAAGTATCAAAATTAGTTGAAGTTATCCCTCCGGGAATGAGAGACGCCACCCCCACGACCTTAGAGTTGACGAAGTAGCGCGACTAGTTGAAGATCTATACCCCCGCTCAACTAGAGTCCGGGTGGGATCAGTAGAAGAAGTCCTGCATACAGTTGAAGAAGTTACCTCGTCACACATAAGATCCACCCACCGAAGCCCGACTAGCGAGGGGTACGACATGGCCACGCCAGGTGATCCAGTACTGGCAGTCAAACTAGCTGCCCTCAAGAAGATCTTCCGCCCAGCTTCCCCTATCGATGACCGTGAACTCTTTCGGGGTCGCACGCGGGAGCTGGTAAAGGTGATCGGGGCGGTACAAGAGTTGGGTCAGCATGCTGTCGTTTACGGAGAGAGGGGCATCGGTAAGACATCCCTGGCTTATATGGCCCGAGACTCTTTCCGCCTAGCATCCGTGGGCCCCAGCCTTGCAGTCAGAATTCCTTGCAGCGCAGATGACGATTTCGCAAGCGTATGGCGAAAGCTTCCCCCGCGGCTAGTTTCCGAGCTAGACCTCTTGGAGCCTGAATACGCCGAGGAGCTTAGCCCGACGGTTGAGCGAGCGAAGTCCGTACTCGACATCGAGGAAATTACGCCTGATGTAATTTCCCGAGCCTTGCACCTTATTTCCAGTCGAGTCCCTTTGCTGGTCGTCTTGGACGAGTTCGATCGAATTGGCGATCTCGGCTCTCCCACTCTTTTCGCTGATCTCATCAAAACGCTGTCGGATGACCTGATTCCTTGCACGCTACTAATTGTCGGCGTAGCAGATGACGTTGACGGTCTGATCACAGGTCACCGTAGCGTTGAGCGGGCACTGCGTCAGATCGCTATGCCCAGAATGTCGCAGGATGAACTGCGGGAAATTATCGTCGGCGGCTTCGCCGCACTTTACGAACGCGCTGGCGTTAAGATCACCCTAGACCCCCAAGTCCAGTCGACCATCGTCCAGCTCGCGCAAGGTTTCCCCAACTATGCGCACTTGTTGGCAGGATCGGTGGGCGAGATTGCCTTGGTTAGAGGCATCGAAAATGCCGACATAGATGTCCTGGCGCTGGCACTGAAACACGCCCTGGAAGAAGCCCAACAAAGCATTCGCTCCTCGTACACTGAGGCAGTTTCATCAGCTCGCACCGACGCGCAGTTCTCTGCAACTATCCTCGCTTGCGCGATGGCAAAAGTGGATGAGCTTGGATTCTTCGCT
Organism: Streptomyces sp. NPDC127119; assembly: GCF_042677425.1. NCBI lineage: Bacteria > Bacillati > Actinomycetota > Actinomycetes > Kitasatosporales > Streptomycetaceae > Streptomyces > Streptomyces sp. NPDC127119. Next base: position 166,698 of record NZ_JBHXTO010000004.1, read on the forward strand.
CCTGCGGATGTCAGAGACCCTCTGAGCGAGATTGCGGGAAAGACCCGCGAAACACAACACTTCCTGCACCATTTGAAGAAATTTTCAGACGAGCCGTCCTGGATTCTTGAAGTTCGAGGGGATGGGCGGAAAACGCGTTACAGGTTCAGAAATCCGCTAATGCGTCCCTTCGTTTACATGAAGGGCCTAAAGGATGGATTTCTCGCCGTCGAGTCCGGCTCCCTTAAGCCGAAATCCAAGTAGCCAGAGCGAAAAGGATTGGCAAAGCCTCAATGGGCGTGGTGTACGCGCGAGCAACTGCGGTCACCAGCTGAGGCCGGTCCGGGCTGGTCGCTAGGCTTACAGAGGAGGGGCTACAAGAGGCCCGCATTGCTGCTGGGCTGCCTGCATCATGGTTTCCGGTGAGCAACTTCGCTTCGGGGGAGAATGGTGGAGCAGTACGGCATAGCTGCTATTGCAGTGGCAGGCACTCTCATGGGCGCATTGGTCGGCTACCTTTTGCAGAGACGCCAAGCGCGAGAACAACGCGCTTGGCAAGAGGCTGACCTGCGGAGACACGAGACTCTGACGATGGTCGATTCGTCGGCTGCCACTTTCAACGAGCGTGAAGCACTCCTGTGGCAGGAACGACGCTCCCTCTATATCCGCTTCCTCGTGATCATCGATGACTGGGCCGCTGTACTGAAGGATGCGCGTGACCATGGCGGGGTCAGGTCGAACCCGGAGCATCCGATTCGCACAACCGAGGAAGCGCGCCGAGCCTCACCGTTGGCTTCCGCTCACTTGGATGCTTCAGCTGCGTTTGCCAAGGGAAACGCTGAGATGACAGTGCTCGCGGGTTCCCCTGTGTTGTCAGTTCTGGATGACCTCCGTAGCGCTCTTTACGCCGCCGCCTCCGCTGCTTTTGAGGGAGAGGATCAACTCCAAGCAGCCTATGAGCAGCGTGGACGCTTGGTACAAGCTATGCGCTACGAACTCACGACGTCCTTCGTGGGAGATCGGCATGCAAGCCAACGGCAGTAGGCGCACGTCGGTTGCCATCTCAACCCACCACTCTCCCCTGCTCCCATCCCGTCCGCCGTCGACCCACACACCGTGGAGCAGGCGTGGTTCAGGGGCGTCAAGGTGGAGCGCGCCACTGTACGAACGACCTTGACGCCCCTGGGCCGCGTCTGCTCGGCTCTGCCTGGGTCGGCGGTGGACGGGATGGGAGCTCCCCCACGCACGCCCCACTCGGCCGGTACCCGCAAGCGGCGCCCCATCCATCCCGGAGTCGGAGCGCCCCCGCCGGAGGCACTGCTTTGACCGAGACCGCGCTGTGCAGCGCTCGCCACTCATCAGACGGGCTATTCACCCGTGGGCGCGCGTCGGCGCAGCGCCCGCAGCGCGGGCCGAAGGCAGGAGCGCGGAGGGCAGTGGAGCCGGAAAGCGCGCCCGGCGGAGCGGAGCGCAGCCGGACTTGAACCAGTAGAGAAAGTTGTAACTCAGTCGGGCTGCTGGGGCTTGAAGTCGTATGCGCAGGCGGGAAGTTCGATGCCTTGTCGGTGTGCGAGTGGCAGGAAGAGGACGGGGCGGATGGTCCAGGTGATGCGGGTGCGGGCGTGCGTCACTGAGACTGTGCACGGCTGCATGTGTAAGAGGGCTCGTCGGGTCTCTACGCGTCCTTCGTACAGCCACCCCCAAGCCTCGTCGGAAGCGTCGGCGTCGAGTGCCGGTGAGATCGTGCGAAGTGCCACCGCTACCCACCTGTCTGCCTGCGGTGCCGAGTGCGCGTCGAAGGATGCTCGGAGCTCCGGCGTTCCTTCCTCCGTGAGGTCTTCCGTCCAGCACTCGCACCAGTAGCCCCACTGCGGTTCGTTCTTCAGCATGGGTGGCCTCCTTGGTGGACCCCTGTGAAGAGTTCCGCGGTGACCGTGTGGCCGCCGTCGCTGTCGTGGACCACGACCCGGTGGGCGATCGCGCTGACCATGCTCAGTCCCCGGCCGTGTTCCGCCTCCTGGTCCTGGTGCTCAACCTTCGGGGCCCGGCCGGTGCCTCCGTCGTCCGTGACCGACAGGGCGACCATCTGCGGGGAGATGGCCAGTGCCAGATGGAAGCTGCCCGAGTGCCGGCCGCTGGCGGTGTGCAGGATCGCGTTCGCGCTCAGTTCGCTCACGATCAGTTCGGCGTCGTCGGCCAGGGGTGAGCCACGCAGGATGTCTCTCGTCCAGCGGCGGGCCCTGCTGACCTCTTCCGGGAAACCTGGGCAAGTGAGTCCCCAGACCCGCGCGGTGCTCGTATACTCGTGCATACAAGTTCCTTTATGCTGGTAGGCCGCCATGTGCAGCGGGTTCGGGCTAGACGAGTTTCACGCCGTCGTGTGCGCGGACGGCCGGTGGAGACAACGCGTCCAGAGCGTCCAGGACACGGATCGCGTATGCCTCGTCGGCAAGGTCGGTGACTTCTTCGCGACTGGCCCACCGCAGTGCGCGGGTCTCGTCCCCGGTGGTGGGCGTGCCGTCGGCGGCCTCGCAGCGGAAGACCAGGGAGACGATCAGGCCCGTCATGTTCTTGTAGACGCCGGTGAGGGTCGCGGGGAGTGCGATCTTGATGCCGGTTTCTTCGAGGACTTCCCGCTGAAGCGCTTCGGGGAGGGTTTCCTCTCGTTCGACGATGCCACCTGGGGGCTCCCAGTGGCCGTTGTCGCGGCGCTTGATCAAGAGGGCGCGGCCCTGGTCGTCGACGATGACTCCGGCAACGCTCACGGAGTGCGGACGGTCAGTGGTCACGTTCCTCGGCCCTCTCAGATGGCTAGGCTCTCAACCGTAGCAACAACACTCGCCCACTCGTCTAGATACCTAAAGGAGTACTCGTGACCTCTCTTCCGTCCCTGCTCGGTGGCCTGGATCCCACGAGCGATCGTGCGGTGTTCCGGCAGATTGCCGACCAGCTGCGCGAGGCCATCGACCGTGGGCGCTTCAAGGAAGGGGAGAAGCTGCCTTCGGAAGCTGAGCTTGTCGAGCACTACGGCGTATCCCGGATGACCGTTCGGAACTCCTTCTCGGTGCTCCAGGGTGAGGGCCTGGTGCATGCCGAGCACGGGAAGGGCGTGTTCGTTCGGCCGCGACCACCTGTGCGACGGCTCGCCTCTGACCGGTTCGCCCGGCGCCACCGCGAGCAGGGGAAGTCCGCGTTCATCGTGGAAGCGGACGCCGCCGGCAGTCACCCGAAGGTGGACAGCCTGGAGGTCAAGGAAGAGAAGGCCACGCAGGACATCTCCGCCCGGCTCGGGTCTGTACGGCGTGTGCTCGCTCGGCGGCGCCGGTATCTGCTCGACGGCCGCCCGGTCGAGTTCGCCACCTCCTACCTCCCCCTCGACATCGCCCGCGGCACGCAGATCGCCGAACCCAATCCCGGCCCCGGCGGCATCTACGCCCGGCTCGAAGAACTCGGCCACCACCTCGACCACTTCGAGGAAGAGATCCGGGCCCGGATGCCCTCGCCGTCCGAGGTCAAGACGCTGCATCTCGCGTCCGGTGTGCCGGTGATCCACCTGATCCGTACCGCGTACGACACCGAGAAGCGGCCCGTGGAGGTCTGCGACACCGTCATGGCAGCGGACGCATACGTGCTGTCGTACCAGCTTCCGGCGACGTAAGCGGCGGTGCGCGAGGCCATTTCTTCGGACTCGTACACACCGACACGCATACTCGTATAGACGAGTGGGCAAGTTGTGTGCCAGAGTGGCCGACGTTCCCGGATCCACCGGGTTCGCAGACTGCCACTCATCTAGACGAGTAGATAGGAAGAAACCTTGCGCACCATCCGTGTGGAGACCTCGGCCGCGACGATCCTGCTGACCGAGGCACCCGAACCCAAGGTTCGCGACCGACAGACCGGCGAGATCGCCAAGGACGTCAACAGCGGCGAGGCACTGATGACGATCGGCGTCGTCTACATCGAGGAGGGGGAGTCGGCACTGATCAAGGTCACCATCCCGGAGAGCGGAGTTTCCGAGGGGCTGGCGCTCGGTGCTCCGATCTCGCTGCCCGGCCTGGTGGCCCGGCCGTGGGAGAGCGTGTTCAACGGGCAGCAGCGTCACGGCATCGCCTACCGCGCCGCCGCCGTCACTCCGGCCGCCTTCCCCGCTGCCATGGGGGCCTCGGCCTGATGACCGATCTGGCAACGCTTCTGGAGGTGGGTGGTCCCGTCGCCGCACTCGGCGGTGGGGCCGCCTACGCCCGGGCCCAACACCCCGGCGTCTACTGGTCCACGGTCGGCCTGCCGCTTTCCACGGCCCGCCTGCTCAGCTCGTACAGCTCGGTCATGGAAGCCTGCGGCCTGACCGTCGCCCCCTCTCGGCTGCGGGTCCTGGCGGTCAAGGCCACCACCCGGCGCGAGGTCCGGCCCGTTCCGCCGCGTCGCGGCATCATCCGGCCCACCTCGACCGGGCTGCGGCTCCGTCTGCGGCTCGCCCCGGGACAGGAACCCGCCGACGTCGCCGCCTCGGCCGAACGACTCCGGCACGCCTGGGGCGTCCACGCCGTGTACGTCACGACGGTCAAACCTGGTGTCGTCGAACTACGGCTCGTCGGCTTCGACGTGCTGCGCAAGGTCCGCATGCCGCGCAAGTCCCCGGCCGGGACGCTGAAGATACCGGTGGCTCTGCGCGAGGACGCCACGCCCTTCGTACGCGACTACCGGACCGTTCCCCACCAACTGACCCTCGGCGCCACGCTGTCGGGCAAGTCCATGTACCTGCGCCACCTCGTCGCCGGACTCGCCCGACAGCCCGTCGCCCTGGTCGGCATCGACTGCAAGCGCGGTGTGGAGCTGGCGCCCTTCGCCGCCCGGCTCTCGGCCCTGGCCACCGATCCCGCGCAGGCTGCCCAACTGCTGCCCGTGCTCATCAATGAGATGGAGGACCGTTACGACCTGATCAAGGCTCGGCAGGGCATTGCGTCGGGCACGCCGGATGAGGAGATCACCTCTGACATCTGGGGCTTGCCCGAGCACGAACGGCCCGTACCCGTCGTGCTGTTCGTGGACGAGGTCGCGGAACTCTTCCTCGTCGCCACGCGGAAGGACGAGGACCGACGGGACGAGATGGTCACCCAGCTCATCCGCCTCGCCCAGCTCGGCCGTGCCGCCGGGATCTATCTGGAGGTCTGCGGGCAGCGCTTCGGCGCCGAGCTGGGAAAGGGCGCGACCATGCTGCGGGCCCAGCTCTCCAGCCGGGTCTGTCACCGCGTCAACGACGAAGCCTCCGCCAAGATGGCGCTTGGCGACATCGCCCCCGAAGCGGTCTCCGCCGCCTGTGCCATCGCCCCGGAACTGCCCGGCCTCGCCGTGGCCGGTGACACATCCGGCGGCTGGTCCCGCATCCGCACTCCGTATCTCTCCCTCGGCGACGCCGCCGAGATCTGCCACGAGTCGGCCCACCTGGTCCCCGACCTGCCCGCGCTCAAGCCCTTACGGCCCGCTGTGCCGGTGCGGACGGTCAAGGCACCTGCACCGAGTCGTGCAGCCGTGCGCCGTTTCCGGCTGAGCCGCTAGCCGCACCCCGCTCCACCCCGGTCGGCGTGACCGCCTCGCGCCACGTCCCTACCCCTCCCATGCCTCGAACAGGAAGGAGCCCCAGCATGCGCGCCCTACTGGCCCGCGTCGACGCGGTACTCGTCCAAGCGGTCATCGCCGCCGCGCTGTCCTTCGCCCACCTGCACGACATCGCCCTTGCGGCCGGTCAGGACGGGTGGAAGGCGTGGGCGTATCCCGTCTCGGTCGACCTGCTGCTCGTCGCCGCTTGGCGCCAATTGCGGACCGGCGAGGCAAAAGCGTCCGGGTGGTGCTGGTTCGTCATCGCCCTGGCCGCCTCCCTCGGAGCGAACATCGCCACCGCCGGACTGCTCGACCTCGACCAAGTGCCGGCCTGGCTGCGCATCCTCGTCGCGGGCTGGCCCGCGGTCGCCTTCCTCGGCGGAACGCTCCTCGCACACTCGGTGCCGAAAACGGTAGGGGGCGCGGGGGAGACCGCTGAGGACGACGTGGACCAGGAGGAGCACGCCGAAGCCGCCCCCGAACCGCCCGCGCTACCGGCCACAGATCCGGCGCCCGTGCCGACGGCCGCACTCACTCCACCTGCCCCTGCTCCTGCGGTATCTGTCCCGGCCGCCCTGGTCGAGCACGCCCGCAAGGTCGCTGCCGAGCATCGGACCCGTACCGGAGGGGCCATCGACACCCCGACGCTGCGCGCTCGCCTCGGCGTCCCCGCACCCATGGCCGAAGCCATCGCCGCCCAGATCTGACAAGTCTGACCAGCCCTGAAAGGAGATCCGCGTGACCGCCAATCGCCGCTTCCGCTCCGTCACCCGCATCGGCCCCGTCCAGGTCGGCACCTTCTACGACGGCCGGGGCCATGAGAAGGACACCGCCGCGTGCACCGCCCCGCGCTGCGGCTTCTCCGTCGACTACGACAGCCGGGCCGCCGCCGAACTCGCCGCCCGCACTCACCGCTGCCCCGTCCGCTGAAAGGACTCCGTACCCGTGACCGTCAGCCTGCCGCTCGTCGCCGTCCTCGGCTTCTTCGCCTGGGGAGCGGTCAAGTTCCTCGGCGTCCGCATCTGGATCGTCGTCCTGATCGCCCTCTTCGGCTTCTGGCTCTCCGACACCTTCATGGCTCCGGCCATCGAATCCGGCACGCGCTCCGGCGTGGATGTCATCAATGGCTCACATAACTAGACGAGTAGGCAAGGAGAACTTCGCCGTGTTCCTGCCCAAGTACCCCGACAGCCCGACACCGCCGCCCGCACACACGTACGCGCCGACCGGTCCGGCTCCCGTGCGCCGTCCGGCTCCGCAGATATCCGTCAGCGCCGGAGCGGTCGCGGCCGTTCTCGTCGGTGGCGTCGTGCTGACCGCGCTCCTGGCCGCCGTCGCCGTCACAGCCATCTCTGTGGCCGTCGCCGCCGTGGTCCTGCGCTCGATGCTCCGCGACCAGCGCCGCCGCTGACACCGGCCAACCAGACCAGCCAACGACACCAGACCCCCGGGGCGGACCGACACCGCCAAGCATCCGCCGCCCCGGGGGCCCTACCCCTCCTGACCGAAGCCAGAAGGAGAAGCCATCATCACCCGCCCCACCCCGCCCCCGCTGGCCGAACTCGGCGAGCTGGCCTCCCTCGGCACCATGCCCGCGCTCCTGCGTCAGCTCTCCGGCCTCGGCGGCTGCACCCAACCGATCCGCCTCGACGGCCACCGCGCCGAGTACGACGTCAACACCCGAACCGGCGAGATCGGCAACCTCCTCCACCGCCTCGACTCCACCAGCCTGCCCGCCGGTCACCTCCTGGTCCGCTGCAACAACCGCCGCACGACCCGCTGCGCCGCCTGCTCGGAGGTCTACCGGCGCGACACCTTCCACCTGATCACCTCCGGCCTGCGCGGCGGCAAAGGCGTCGCCGAACAGGTCGCCGCACACCCGCGCGTCTTCGCCACCTTCACCGCCCCGGGCTTCGGACCCGTCCACAACCGCCCCACCGGCCCGGCCGGTTCGGTCCGCCGCTGCCGGTGCGGCGTCCTCCACGACCAGGACGACGACGTACTCGGCACCCCGCTCGACCCTGACACCTACGACTACGAAGCGGCCGTGCTCTGGAACGCGCACGCCGGTCCGCTGTGGCGCCGCTTCTCGACCTACCTGCGGCGCGAGGCCGCCAAGAGGGCCGGACTCTCACAGCGGGAGTTCCGCGAACACGCCCGGGTGTCCTTCGCCAAGGTCGCCGAGTACCAAAAGCGCGGGGCCGTCCACTTCCACGCCGTCATCCGCATCGACGGTCCAGAGGGCGGCAACACCCCGCCTCCGGCCTGGGCAACCGCCGAACTGCTGGCCGACGCCCTACGGGCCGCCGCCACCGCCGCCCGCGTGGACGGTCCGGTCATCGACGGCCGCGCTCACGTCTTCACCTTTGGCCGCCAGCTCGACGTACGCATCATCCGCGGCGCCGACTTCAACGGCCGCGAGGAACTGACCGACCGGGCCGTCGCCGCGTACATCGCCAAGTACGCCACCAAGGGCGCCGAGACCGCCACGGGAGCTCTCGACCGCCCGCTGAAGTTCCTCGCCGAACTGGCCCAACTCGACATCAGCGACCACGCCCGACGCCTGGTGCGTACCGCCTGGACCCTCGGCGCGCGTAGGGACCTCGAAGAACTCCGGCTTCGAGCCTGGGCCCACATGCTCGGCTTCCGCGGCCACTTCTCCACCAAGTCACGCCGGTACTCCACCACCCTCGGCGCACTGCGCACGGCACGCGCCGAATGGCGCGCAGCGCAAGCCGCATTGGCCACTGGCGACCTGGCCACTTCCGAAAATTCGGAGGTGGTTGAGACGGCCCTCGTCCTCTCGCACTGGGTCTACGCCGGAACCGGCCTTACCAACACCGAAGCGTGGCTAGCCGAAACCCTCACACCCGCGCCCGGAACAGAAGGAGAACCCACCCGTGGCTGAGTCCAGCACCACCGAAACTGTCACCTTCCTGGAGACGGCCGATCCCTCCTTGGTGTTGCTGACCGTCGAAGAAGCGGCTCGGCGGCTCCGTATCGGCCGTACGACGTGCTTCCGGCTCGTCCTGACCGGAGAGATCGAGTCGGTGACGGTCGGCCGTCTGCGCCGGGTACCGACCGACGCCCTGCCCGTCTACGTGGCCAAGCTGCGCCACCGTTCGAGCGAAGCGGCCTGAGGAGGCGGACATGGGAGAGCAGAAGCGCACTCGTCAGCCCAACGGGGCCTCGTCCATCTACCTCGGCAAGGATGGCAAATGGCACGGCCGGGTGACGGTCGGCGTCCGCGATGACGGCAAGCCTGACCGCCGTCACGTCGAGCGGAAGACAAAAGCCGAAGTGACCAAGGCTGTCCGCGAGATGGAGCGGGCGCGCGATGACAAGAAACTCAGGAAGCCGGGACAGACCTGGACGGTCCGAGCCTGGCTTGAGCACTGGGTCGAGAACATCGCCAAGCCGTACGTCTCGGAGAACACGTACGACGGATACGAGGTAGACGTACGCGTTCACCTCGTCCCCGGCTTGGGTGCTCACAAGCTCGACCGCCTGGAGCCGGAGCACCTCGAACGCTTCTACCGGAAGATGCAGACCGCCGGGAGCTCCGCCGGCACTGCGCACCATGTTCATCGGACGATCCGGGTCGCCCTCGGTGAAGCCGTACGGCGGGGGCACGTCGTCACCAACGCGGCCGAGATCGCCAAGGCGCCTCGCCTCGAAGAGGAGGACATCGAGCCCTACACGATCGAGGAGGTACAGAGCCTCCTCGTCGAAGCGGCCAAGCTCCGCAACAGTGCCCGTTGGGTCGTCGCCTTGGCGCTCGGCCTTCGGCAGGGCGAAGCGCTTGGGCTTCATTGGGAAGATGTCGACCTCACCGCCGGGTACGTCCGTATCCGTAAGAACCGTCTGCGCCCCAAGTACGCGCACGGCTGCGGTGCTGCCGATCCGTGTGGTCGTAAGGCGGGGTACTGCCCCAAGCGGGAGCAGACCCGCCGTGAGCACAAGTCCACGAAGTCGCGAGCCGGACGGCGCACCATCGGCCTGCCCGATCCGCTGATCAAGATTCTTCGGCAGCATCAGGAGGCCCAGGAACGGGAGCGGGCCGCGGCCGGCGCCGACTGGGAGGGCAAGGGGTACGTCTTCGCCTCGCCTGTTGGCGGGCTGCTGAGTCCGAACACGGACTTCCACGTCTGGAAGCGGCTTCTCCGGGACGCGGGCGTACGGGACGGCCGTCTTCATGACGCTCGCCACACCGCGGCGACCGTTCTCCTGATCCTCGGCGTCCCGGACGTCGTGATCGACTCGATCATGGGATGGGAGCCCGGGGGAGCGGCCCGGATGCGCGCCCGGTACATGCATGTGACGGGGACCATGCTCCGCAAGGTCGCTCAGCAAGTCGGAGACGCGCTCTGGGTGCTGCCCGGAGTTTCCGAGGGTTCCGAAGCCGACGGAAAGTCCGACTGAGACGGAAACTGAGACGGACGACGCGAAGGGCCCCACCGCAAGCGGTGGGGCCCTTCAACGTTAGTGCCCGGTGAGGCACTGGCGGAGGATACGAGATTCGAACTCGTGAGGGGTTGCCCCCAACACGCTTTCCAACTGTCCGCGTGGCCGTCCAGGGGCGTCCGTGGGGGTACGCGGGGCAGGTCGGGCGGGGTACGCGTACGACGGTGAACGAGGGCGGTCGTCGGTGTACTGGACAAAGACCAGAACAACGGTCAGGCCCAGGGGGGAGGGCTCAGCACAGAGGCGAGCCGGGCGGATGCCCCCTCTAGCCCGCGAGGGCCTCAGAAGCACCTACGACGCTCGCGAGCTGGTCACCGTCGTTCTGGCCGAACCCCTCTGAACTGTCGCACACGATGACGAACGAGACGGATGCCCCAATTCCGGAGGGCGATGAGCCCTAGGTTCCCCGTCTGCAGACTAAGGTTCGACGCCTCTCGCTCGTGGTTCTTACCCGGTGGGCCCGAGTGTTTAGAGCAAAACCCTCATGGCCTTGGCTGAGTGATGGTTCAATAATTACTGACTTTGGGGACGAATCGAACTTGTGGGCGAGGGGTGGCGTGACAGGCTGGGTAAAGCGGCAAATACCTAAAATGCTTAGCGCTTGTGGATTAAACAAAACATTTCTGGTCAGTGCTTTTTCCTGGCTCTGCTTCAATCTTGTGATCTCCTCGGCGCCGATCCTGCTGACACTCTTTACTTTGCCGCGCGGTGGTGACTGGGATTCGATTGGGGAGCGCGGTGACTTCTTCATCGTTACTGCTGCGCTCTTGGCTGCCGAAATGCCAACCGCACTTAAGGCTGGAAAGGGTAGAAAAGGAAACGTAGCAGAATTCTTTTTCGCTCTCTACTTTCTTCAGGTCTTTCTCTGTGTCGCTGCTTTTGCTGTGACTACAGCAAATTTCACATCCGCTCACACGGTCAACGTCACTGCTAGTCCTAAGGAATCGATTCCTTTTGTCGGATTCGACTCTAGTACCACCATGGCGGTCTCGTTGATGCTTTATGGTGCAGGAGTGGTCACGATCATGATCGGGATGGCTTGGCGATGCAAGGGGAAGGCGGGTGATGTTGATGAATGAATTGATTTTGGTCAGTATTTTCGCGTTCCTATTTAGTGGAGTGAGCTTCACTATTCCGTGGATTCTCAAGCGTAGGGCGCGAAGTGAGGCGGAACGCTCGCGTGACCCAGAGCTTCGAAATAGGGTCTATTTTCAACTTCAAATTGTAGTGGCAATAATGACGGCAGTCCTTACCGTGCTGTCAGCGTTGTTCGCTTCGATCGTAACTAAAAGATGAGTCTTTAATATCGTGCGATTGAAGCATAGGGGGTAGGTCATTGCGCTTTGAGTTGTTTGTGCCGACCGGCGAAAACCGCAAGGTATTGCGCGATTTCCATGTAGCCCTGCGAGGTCTAGGTCTGCCCCATACTTCGGCAAGGGTTTGTATCGCTCTGAGGCGATGGTCATGGGCGAAGAACTATAAAATCCCCATTCGATTCTTCCACGTGGCAATTATCGTGGCAGCGATTGGACTGTATGCGCAAATTTGGGTTTGGTATATTACTGCGATAAAGAGCATAATTGACCCAAAGGTGAACTCGGGTGAGATTGGTTTAAGCCGTTTCGGTGAATCACTCTCCAAGGTTCCCGCGTTCGCCTTCGCCTTAATTGTTTTCCTGTTCCTGTGTTACATCTATGCCCTCTATCTGATATCTGCCATGATGGTCGTGTTCCCCTACGCGTTTGTCTCGCGTGTAATGTCACTGGGTACCGCTAGTAGGCGCAGTAAGGCTGCTGTTGCTCGTCAGACCGTGCTCGTGGGGAGGGTTGCGGTGGTCGTGATATCGGCGAATAGAATGCGTCGTGAGGGTTTCAGGAAACGTCCTCAGAATGTTAACCGCCTGGTTGGGGATGTTGGATCCTTGAAGCGCCAAATAGCGCATCAGCATCAAAGTGTATACGTGCCTATCATGTCGGCTAGGGCTCGTCGTTTGCGAAATCATCAACGTGTTGTCATTGCGGCGCTTGGCAAGGTTGAAGAGGATCTAGATCGCAACCCTATTGATGCTTCGCGTAAGCTGGCAGAGTTCTCAATAGAGATAGCCGAGCGTTACGCTAAAGGGCTGTACGGGGCGCTGCTCTCCAGTGAGGAGATCGAAGGTATTGACCCTGTCAGGGACTGGGAGCCTTTTCGCCTCATAGTGGCAGCGGTGGTAATTGCAGGGGCTGCTATAGCGGTTGCCTTTTTCGACATACCGGACCCGGCGATCACGGCCCTAATGGGTGCTGCGGGTCTCATTGCAATTACGTTGCTGTATGGTCGCGGTGCCCGAAGTGCACTCGATGTTGTTGACGTAGTTCGCGGATAGGGTATTTGCGCATGGCGGTGGCCCCCCACCCACCAGGTGGGGCCCCCCCAACCCCGGAAAAATGAGGGAAAGAAACCAGGCATAACACAACCAAAATAAATAAAGAGTTTAAAAAAATACTT